>SESX01000049.1 GCA_004367365.1 Candidatus Acetocimmeria pyornia | reverse complement strand
CTCACCGTAAGCTTGTAATGAACCTCGGCGGCTCCGGGCCGCAGCCACAAACTCGCGGTGGCTGAGCCTGGTCCTCCGCCGCCTGCGGTTCTGGACTTGTTCGCTGACCGCCGCTCATGGAAGCACGTACCTACCGGTTGTTTGCACCTCTTGTGGAGACTTCAACAGCCGGCTTGCTCCAGATTTTCATCCTTGGTGGTGCCGCCCCTTGTGGCGGCACGGAGCACTAGGATGCAAGGCACCCTGCCCGATCCCAAGTGCAGCCGTCGGTGGCCCGCGCCGCGGCAGCACCGTGGGAAATGGCCGGCGTACCCGGGCCGCCCGGAGCGGGACAGAACAAGTCATGCCGTAGGCCAGAAGTTTCAGTGGAGAACCTAGCACCCCGTTCTTAGGGCCAAGGTCAAAAATACCGGCTCCCGAATACCCGGTCCGCTAGAGCCACCCTGCCCTCTACCACTTTGATTCCATCCTTGTTCTTAAGGTTCCTTAACAGCCCCCGGACCGTCTCCCCGCCTGGCAGTACCAGCCTGGGGGCAATTTCATCCAGGGGCACCAGGACAAAGGCCCTTTCCTTCATCCTGGGGTGGGGAATAACCAGGTCTGGAGCCTGAAGGCGCCTTCGCCCGTAGAGAAGGAGATCGATGTCGATGGTTCGAGGGCCCCACCTCCTCCCGCGCCGTCGGCCCAGCTGTTTCTCGATGGCAAGGCACTCCGCCAGCAGGGCGCGAGGTGTAAGGTCGGTCACACCTTCAACCACCAGGTTCAGGAATGGTCCCTGTTGGACATGGCCGACAGGCTCGGTCTCGTATAAAGACGAGAGTTGAGTAATCCGGAAGCCATCTGCCCGGTCAAGGCGCCGAAGCGCCTCCTGGATGTACCCAAACCGATCCCCAAGATTGGCGCCCAGCCCCAGGTAAACCGCGGTCACCTGGCCTTCCCCCTCTCAACCTGGACGGCAACGTAATCCAGGATTCCCGGCATGGGGACCTGGGGCTTGCGAACCGTAACCAACACCCTCTGGACCCGGTCGAAGCGCGTCGTTATTTCCCGGGAAATTTCCTCGGCCAGGGTTTCAAGGAGGAATTTGCCGGGGCCTTCCACCAATCTTTTCACAACCTGGTAGATTTCGACATAGTCAATAGTGTCCTCAATCCGGTCACTGCGGCCCGCAGCCTTCAAATCGAGGTGTATTTCCAGGTCCACGACGAACTGCTGGCCCAGGCGGCGCTCTTCTTCCCGGTAACCGTGAAAACCCCGGAAAACCATGCCCTTGAGAATGATTTTATCGGTCTTGACAGGACCTGACCCGGCCATTTCTTATCCCTCCGTTGCCTGCTCCCAGCGCAGAATGGCATCTGTCATCCGGGCCACGCGGGTCATCTCCTTCACGTCATGAACCCTGACAATATTGGCGCCGTTGACAATCCCCACTGCCACCGTTGCAGCTGTTCCTTCCACCCGCTCCTCAACAGGCAGGTCCAGGACCTTACCGATGGTGCTCTTCCGCGAGGTTCCCAACAAAATGGGGCGGCCCAAGACCTTGAGTTCCCCCAGCCGGCCCAAGACAACCAGGTTCTGTTCAGCCGTTTTCCCAAAACCGAAACCAGGGTCGATAACCAGGTTTTCCTCCCTCAAACCAGCCCGGACAGCAATCTCAAAACTCTTCCGGAAAAAAGACAGGATCTCGCCCATGAGGGATTTGTAAACTGCCTTTTCCTTGTTGTGCATGACCACCACTGGGGTGTTGTATTCCGCCGCTACCCTGGCCATGTCGGGGTCCCGCTGCAGGCCCCAAACATCGTTGATGATGTGGACCCCCTCTTCGAGCATTGCCTTGGCCACCCGAGCCTTCATGGTATCTACCGAAATGGGGACATCCAGCTCCCGGACCAGCCTTCTTACCACCGGAGTGAGCCGCCTGAGCTCCTCTTCCGCCCCAACCGGTGTATGACCCGGGCGGGTGGATTCAGCACCAACATCGATGATGTCCGCCCCTTGGGCAACCATCTCCCGGGCCCGTTCAACAGCCTTCTCCGGGTCAACGTAGCGGCCGCCATCAGAGAAGGAATCAGGGGTTACATTGAGGATCCCCATGATGAGGGTTCTTTCCCCTACCGGGAGAGAGTATTCCCGGCAGGAGAGGACGCCCATCTTCTTACGGCCCAGGTTTTGCACCAGTTCCGCGATTTCCGCGGCAACCGCCTTCAGACCGAAGGGCTGCCGCCGCAGTTTCTCTGCCACACGCTTTAACTGGCTTTCCGTTCCCATCAGCAAAACATCACTGGTTTCAACGGAAAACTCCGAGACTCCGCGGGCAACCCCTGCTTCGCCGCCCACGGCAAGCATCTCCTGTTTCAGGATGTTGGCCGCCCGTACCGGCACCCCCTCCAGCTTAATCACGCGGTGGACTGCCTTGGGGGCCATAATCGCCAC
The DNA here is from genome assembly GCA_004367365.1 of Candidatus Acetocimmeria pyornia. Lineage (GTDB taxonomy): Bacteria > Bacillota > Sulfobacillia > UBA3575 > UBA3575 > Acetocimmeria > Acetocimmeria pyornia. The sequence goes on along the minus strand of SESX01000049.1, from coordinate 12,578 downwards.
CCCGGGATCATCAACCCCAATGGAGAGCAGTTCAGTCCGGGCTGCCTCGAGATTCGGGATCTTCAGCACCCTGCCGTTGTACCGCATCCTCCGCAATCCTCCCTTGCCTGCCCGGATGGTCATTTCCTGATCAGGGCCATCGCCTCGGCCCGCGTGGCATCATTCTTCCGAAGCAACCCCCGGACCGCAGAAGTAATGGTCAGGTGCCCGGGCTTATTGATCCCGCGCATGCTCATGCACAAGTGTTCAGCTTCCACCACCACCATCACTCCGCGGGGCGAAAGCCTGTCCATGATCATGTCAGCAACCTCGCTTGTCAAGCGCTCCTGCACCTGGGGTCTCTTGGCAGCAAGGTCTACCACCCGGGCCAGCTTGCTGAGACCTGTCAACCTTCCCTTTTTCGGAATGTAAACAATATGGGCCTGGCCGATGAACGGGAGAAAATGGTGTTCGCAGATGGAATAAAGGGGAATCCCCTTGATGATCACCATTTCCTCGTGGTCCTCGTTGAAGTAGACCTCTAGTTCGTCGGCCGGGTTCCGGTGCAAACCGGCGAAAAGTTCTTGGTACATACGTGCTACCCTTTGCGGTGTATCCCTCAGACCTTCACGGTCTGGGTCCTCCCCAATCCCTTCCAGGATCATCCGAAAGCCCTTTTCGATCTTTTGCCTGTCCAAAAGCTTCATCTCCTTTTTATCGTTAACCTCGTTAACACCTGTAAATTAACTTATCCAACCTGCACTGAAATCCTCCAAGGCCAGGGAACCAAAAAGGGGTGGTTTCCTGCAGTAAAAAGAGGACCCCCGGTGTGCTACCCGGGGGCTTTCTTCGCATCGTGAGCCTCATGAGCCTGAGGATGGTCTTTTTCCCTTCTGTTGGAGCAGGAACCTAGAAAAGACCGACGACCTTGCCGTCATCATCAAGATCGATCTTCATCCCTGCCGGTTCAGAGGGAAGACCTGGCATCGTCCTCATCGCACCCAGAAGCGGGTACAGGAACCCGGCCCCAACCGAAGCCCGAACCTCGCGGATGGGAACCGTGAAGTTACGTGGACGGCCCTTGAGATTCGGGTCATGGGAAATGGAGAGATGGGTTTTGGCCATGCAGATGGGCAGCTTGTCAAACCCAAGCTCTGTATAGCGCTTGATCTGGCGGTTAGCCTTTGCCGAGTACTCAACCCCGTCGGCGCCGTAAATCTTGGTGGCAATGGTCTCGATCTTCTCCTTAATGGACATCTCCAGCGGATAAAGGAATTCGAATTCGCTTGGTTCCTCTGCCGCTTTGACCACGGCACGAGCCAGTTCTTCGCCACCGGCCCCGCCCTTGGCCCAGACTTCGCTGACCACTGCATTGGAAGCCCCAGCCTCAAGGGCTTTTTTCTTAATGAATTCAATCTCTTGGTCCTTATCAGTGTCAAACCGGTTAATGGCCACTACCACCGGTACACCATGGATGAGCACGTTCTGGATCTGCTTCTCCAGGTTCTCGCAACCCTTTTCGAGGGCCTCCATGTTCTCGGTGGCCACCAGGTCTTTATCCAGCGGCCTGCCCGGAACAACCTTGAAGGCACCCCCGTGCATCTTGAGTGCCCGGACGGTACAAACCAGGACCGCCGCGTCAATCTTGAGTCCGCTGTACCGGCACTTGATGTTGAACATTTTCTCGGCCCCGATGTCAGCACCGAAACCAGCCTCGGTAACCACGAAATCCCCGAGCTTAATGGCAATTTGGTCAGCCAGAATGGAGCTGTTCCCGTGGGCAATGTTGGCAAAGGGGCCCGCATGGACAAGGACCGGGGTATGTTCAAGTGTCTGGATGAGGTTCGGTTTAATGGCATCCTTGAGAAGTACCGCCATCGAACCAGCACACCTCAGGTCTTCAGCAGTAACCGGTTTCCCATCCTTGGTGTAGGCAACCGTGATCTTGCCGAGACGTTCCCTCAGGTCCTGGAGGCTGTCGGTGAGCGCCAGGATGGCCATGACCTCAGAGGCCACGGTAATTTCGAAACCGGTTTCCCGCGGGTAGCCGTTCGCTTTACCACCAAGTCCAATAACAATTTGGCGCAGGGCCCGGTCACTGACATCTACAACGCGGGGCCATGTGATGCTGAAGGGGTCGATATCCAGTTTGTTCCCGTGGAGAATGTGGGCATCGAGGAAGGCCGCCAGCAGGTTGTGAGCCAGCCCCACGGCATGCACATCACCTGTAAAGTGCAGGTTAAAATCTTCCATGGGAACACACTGCGAATACCCGCCACCCGCAGCACCGCCCTTGATGCCAAAAACAGGACCCAGGGACGGTTGCCGGATACAGGTAACGGTTTTCTTACCAATGCGGTTTAGGGCCTGTCCCAAGCCGATGGTGGTAACAGTTTTACCTTCTCCCAAAGGGGTCGGGGTGATGGCGGTTACAACAACGTACTTGCCGTTCGGCCGGTCCTTGAGCCTTTCCTTCACCTCGAGGTTGACCTTCGCCTTGTATTTACCGTAAAGTTCGATCTCGTCCTCTTCCAGACCCATTTCTTTCGCGATTTCTATAATCGGCTTCATTTCGGCCTCTTGGGCAATTTCAATATCACTTTTCATACTGACATCACTCCTTTTGGTTAGATTCTTTGTACGTCGTGAGACGCCTGCCAAAAAACGCCCGCCAACACCCGGTTCCCCGCTGGCTTTATCATCCTACCCCACCGTTTCTTGGTCGTATATCCAAAGGCTCAACCGTCTTTTTCCTTTGATGCACCTCCTTTCCTTTTCTAAATAGGCTTTTCCTCATAGAACGAAAAATTCCTTCCGGATTACGAAAACATAATGAACCTTTCCGGCCCTCTTGAGGGTTAACTGGCAGCAAGACACACCGGGCTGTCACCACCCCGGCACGTCTTAGTACTTATGGTTAAATTCTACAGATAGTACTATTTTTCCTTTTTTCACCAAGCCTTTATCCCAACCATAAACGGCCAAGGGCCACCGGCTAAAACCTAAAGCGAGGCACTATTTTCCGCTGAACCCGCCGCCGGTACTTGACGATTCTGAACTCTTGCTCCGTACTTTCAACCAGGTAAAGGCTGCCTCTGGGCCCCACCCTCCCTTGTACCAAGCTCCGCACCTCCATCTGGCCGGGCCCGGTGATCCTAGCCACCTCGGTTCCGCTCCTGTCAAGCTCCAAGATGTAACCCCCGTCAAACCCAAGGTTCAACCCGGCAAAAAGGTGTCCCCCTCCATCAGCCCCCAGCAGAGCCAGGCTCCGGATATACTCGGAAACCCCAACAGGGTAAGAGGTCACCAGTTTTCCGCCGGAATCCAAAACCCAAATGGTTCTCCGGAAAGGTGAATTCAAATGGGTGTCAACGTAAAGGAAGCCGTCGAATCCAACAGTCAGGCCGTTGACGGCCTGGTTTAACTGTGCTTCCCCGTTAGACGTGGTCCTTTCCCTCTCCCGCAAAACTGCGCTGGCCACGGTAACCGGCTTGCTCCCGGGCCGGGTATAACTCCTTACCCGCCGGAGGTATAACCCGCTGTCCAGTACCATGTCCTGGACATACAGGGTCGAGCCAGGCCCCACACCAATCCTTTCCACAAACCAAAAGCCATCCCTTCCATCGACACCAGGTGCATGGTCGCGCAATTCCCAAATCCTGGTTATGGTTCCGCTCGGCTCGTGCTGGGTAATCCGGGCCTCCCGGCTGTTCAGAAGATAGTAATTCCCGTTTGCGTCCACAACAATGTCATCAAAACCAGCAGGCCCCCGACCTTCAGGATTCCTTTTCCAACGGTGGACAGCAAGGAACTGACCCCCAGGCCCGAACACTTTGACACACTGGTTGTAGGTATCAGCCACGTAAAGCCGACCCCGGGAATCGACCGCAAAACTCCGGGGCCCGTAGCTGTTGCCGTCCTGGCCTGTAACCCGGCCAAAGGCTTTATCAGCACTACCCCATCCACCCCGGACAAGAACCTCTGGTGTGTAGGTGTGGCTGACCGTAACCCGGAAAAAGGAAAGAAAAAAGATACAAGCCAGCAGGATCACAACCAGCAGCCTGGCTCTCGTCGTACCAAGGTTAAGAATTAACATCAGATAAGCCCCCGACCAAATGATACTTCTACCCAACCATATTCACTGGCGGAGGCTGTCATACCACTTGTAATCCTCTCTTCTTCAATCCTCGATGGGTCGAACCACGGAAATGACCATGTTGGCCGGATCAAGGTGGGAATGGAGCCGTTGCTCCACCTGGTCAATGGTGATATTCTCTAGGATCTTCAGGTAATCCAGGATATTAACCCCTTTGAAGTGATACTCGTTGTAAACGTACGCTATATCCTCCGGTGAATTAAAAAGGCCAACGAACTCGCCCACGAGTTTCCGATGCATCCGGTGAAAGCTCTTCTCGTCAAGACCGGTGGCCTGGAACCTCTCGATTCCCTGGAGGATCCTTTCTTTTAGCCGGTCAGGGTCCTTGGTTTCACCTCCAATAACGGTAAGGCCATAATCTTTATGCCCCATAAACTGGGTAGAAAAACGATCATCAATGAGGCCTTCTTCATAAAGGTCGGCGTAAAGGGATGAACTCCTCCCCAAAAGGATCTCCATGAGAAGATTGGTCACCACTTCCTTGGCCAGGAGGTTTGCACCGGTAAAGCCAATCTCCCGGTCTTTAAAACCTATGTAGAGAATCGGTTGTGAGACCACCATGCGCTCCTCGATGAACTTCCTCTTGACTTCCACCGGTTCTTCAGGGAATAACCTCTTGATCTCCCCCTGGGGCTGGTAACCCCTGGACTCGATGTTATTGCGAACCGCCCCTACCACTGCGGCGGGATCCAGGTCACCTACGACAAAAACAGACATATTACTTGGATGGTAAAAGGTCCGGTAGCATTTTTCCAGGTAATCGATGTTAATTTGCTGAATGGATTCAACGGTACCGCCAATGTCAATCCGCACCGGGTAATGGTAATACATGGATTTTAGCAGGTTAGAAAAGACCTTCCAACCAGGAGTGTCTTCATACATCCTGAGTTCCTGCTGGATAATACTTTTCTCCTTTTGGACGCTCTCCTCGGTAAAATAAGGGTGCTGGACGAAATCCAGAAGGAGGTTAAGGCTCTCGTAGAAGTTATCAGTGCTAGAGAAAAGATATACGGTGGTGGTATAGTTAGTATAGGCATTGGCAGAAGCCCCGAGCTGGGAAAACCGGTCAAAGGCATTCCCGTATTCCTCTTCGAAGAGTTTATGTTCTAGGAAATGGGCAATGCCGTCAGGAACCCTCAACCGATGGTCGGTTCCGGGAACAATAAACTCCTGGTCAATGGAACCGTAGTGGGTAGCAAAGGTAGCATACTTCTTGTTGTAGCCATGTTTAGGCATCACGTATACATCAAGTCCTGTCTCTAGTTTTTCGTGGTAAATCTCCTCGCAGAGAACATCGTTCTTGATGATACGCAAAAATTAGACCCTCCTTCAAGAAGGTGTTTTTTTCGCCTGCACCGTTTCTCAAAAAATAGATGGTATCAAGGCAGATCTTGCGGGCTGCTTTGACAATATCTTCTTTCTTGGTCTCCTTGATGAACTCCACTCTCTCTTCGGTAGACTCTTCCCTGCCGTTGATGACCCCCTCCAGGTACTGGTTGATGTATTGAGACATGCTATCCTGCGTTTCCCGCAGGCGGTTGATGAGCCCTCGCTGCGTAAAGGTCAGTTCTTCGTCGGTGAAATCTCCTTCCTTGAGGCTTTCCACCTGCCTCATGATCACTTCCAGGGCAGTGTTAAACTTTTCGACCGCAATCCCGGAACTAATCAGCATTAACCCCTTAGTGGACTCCAGCCGGGAAAAGGCGTAGTAGGCAAGGTTGCCCTTTTCCCTGACGTTTTGAAAGAGCTTTGAATGGGTAAATCCACCCAGGATACCGTTGGCAACCACCAGGGGGTAATAGTCCTCGTCTCGCATGGAGGTATTGGTACGCAGGCCAAGGCAAAGCTTCCCCTGGGTCACGTTTTTCCTTTCGATAACCTCCTTGACCTGGGTCACTTCCCTTTTTACCGGGGGTGGTGGAATCTTCCGCTCCCTGTCTCGTGGGAAGGAAAAGAACTCCGCGACCTCTTCCTTTATTTCATCAACTGCTACGTCCCCGATTACATAAACATCAAGAGGATTCTCTCTCATCAGCTGCCGGTAGTACGAATAGAGGCCCACAGCGTCAATCCCTTCTAGGTCCTCCACACGCCCGTACTTATGGAGGCCATAATTCTCACCCCGGCACATCTCTTGAAAACACCGAAACATTGCATACTGCATCTTGTCGTTAATGAGGCTTTCAATCAACCTCTTCAGAACGTCCTTTTCCTGTCGTAGATACTCCCGCTTAAATCCACCGTTTTCCGTTACCGGTTCCAAGATAACCTCACGCAAAACCGCCAGGCCTTCTCGCAGCAATTCAGTCTTTCCGGGTAGGTACTTCCCGTTGGCCATCTCCAGCTCAAAGGTGATGATCTGCCTTTCACCGATCTTGAGGATGTGGGTGGCTAGGTGGGCACCGTAGAGTTCCTCCAACCTGCGCATCAGGTCACGATTAGTTGGGAAACTCTCAGTCCCCCGGCGGAGCACAAAAGGTACCAAGGCTGTACGGGTAACATTATCCGGGCTGAGCAACTGGTGCAGGAATACCTTAATCATGGTCGTCTTAAACTTTGGGGTACTCTGAACATAGAGGTTGATTCCGTTTTCCAGGGTAAACCGTTCGAAGCGTCCCGGCAAAACCAGCTTCCTCCCTTCAACCCTGAAGGCATTCCTAACGGCCGGGTTCCCACCTGCCTTGGTTAGTCTGCCCATCCTTGGATTTTGCTAACCAGAACATTCTCTTATATTCTCCGGTAAAGCCCCTGGTCCTCCCTGAACCCAAAGGTCACCAGGCCGTAAAAAAAGTGGTGCCAGCTGCACCACGGTCAAAGGTTAAAGCAGAGAATTCCCAGGCTTTCTTGACTACCGGGAAGATAGTGATATCTCCCTCCTTGTTTTTTCGAGGGGGCAGTTCTCGTGGTGGGCCTTTCCACACTCCAGGCATAACTCATCCTGCATCAGTTCCTCCCGCAAGACCACCTCGATGAAACTTTTCATTCCTTGCAGTAGAGCGGTGCGGCTTTCTTCCTCCATGCGGTTAATAACCGAAGAAAGCCAGGCTGTCCGGGCCTGGTTGATCTCGTTGATGAATCCCCGGCCCTTGGCAAGCAAAGCCACCCTTTTCAAGCGCCGGTCGGCCGAGTCGTTCTCCCTCCGGGCCAACCCCTTTCTCACCAGACGGTCCACAATTCTGGTCGCCGCAGGATAGCTAATCTTTAGACCCCAGGCGATCTGGCCGATCTCCGGACGGTCGTGGAGATTTATGAACCGCAAGGCCTCCACCTGGGCTGCGGATACTTCCTGGCTAAACTTCTCCTTGAGCAGCTTTTCGTTGAAAACCCGGGACATAACAGCCGTAAACAGGTTTATCGTGTGCTCGACATCCTGAATGCCCCATTCCTTCATGCGAACAACACCACCGAAGTCCTTTAATTACGTTAAATTATAACACCGGTAAATAAAATGGTCAACGTGGTACCTGCCCATGTCCTGGTCCCTTGTACCCCCGGAAACCCGTCACACGTGATAGCCTCCCGGGAAAAAACACGACGGGTGGGGTAATAACCCCGCCCGTTATTACCGGAGGCAGTCCCTCGCTTCAGGAAACCCCTGCCGGTCACTCCATCCCTCTACCCAAAAGGTCCTAGCTCGCCCTTTCTTCGGCCCCATTCAGGAGGGCTTCCAGTTCCGGACCTTCCAGGGTCTCCTTCTCGAAGAGTGTCTCCGCGATCTTTTCTAACCGGTGCCGGTTACTGTCAAGAATACTCCGGGCCTTGCCGTAGCACTTACTGACAATGTTCTTGACCTCACGGTCGATGGCCGCCGCCACTTCCTCGCTGTAGTTCCGGTCACGCGCGAGATCGCGACCAAGGAACGGCGAATCCCACTTGTTCCCGAAGGTGAGGGGGCCGAGCTCTTCGCTCATGCCAAATTCTGTAATCATGCGGCGGATCATCTTTGTGGCTTTTTCCAGGTCGTCCTGGGCACCGGTACTAATCTCACCAAACACAATCTCTTCTGCTGCCCGCCCGGCAAGGGCTACCGTTATCCGGTCCAGGATTTCCGCCTTTGTTATCAGGTATTTGTCCTCAATGGGAAGCTGTAGAACATAACCCAGCGCATGCCCGCGCGGAATGATCGATACCTTGTGAACCGGATCGGTATGGGAAAGCAATCTGGCCACCAGGGCGTGGGCCGCCTCATGAAAGGCGACGGTCCGCTTCTCCCTTTCGCTGATGATCCGGCTCTTTTTCTCGGGACCTGCGATCACCCGGTCAATGGCATCTTCCAGTTCTTCCATGGTAATCTTTTTCTTGCGGCGCCGGGCCGCCAGAAGGGCCGCCTCATTCATCAGGTTGGCCAGGTCGGCACCGGTGAACCCTGGTGTGCGCCGGGCCAAAATTTCGAGGTCTACATCATCAGCCAGCGGCTTGTTCCGGCCGTGTACCCCCAGGATTTCCTTGCGCCCCTTGAGATCAGGCCTGTCAATGACGACCTGCCGGTCGAACCGGCCTGGGCGGAGCAAGGCAGGGTCTAAGACATCAGGACGGTTGGTGGCTGCCATAATAATGATCCCTTCATTGACCCCAAACCCGTCCATCTCTACCAGTAGTTGGTTCAGGGTTTGTTCCCGCTCGTCGTGACCGCCGCCGTAACCTGCTCCCCGCTGGCGCCCGACAGCATCGATCTCATCGATGAAAACAATACAGGGGGAGTTCTTCTTGGCCTGCTCAAACAAGTCCCTGACCCTCGAAGCCCCGACCCCGACAAACATCTCCACAAAATCTGAGCCACTGATATTGAAGAAAGGTACCCCGGCTTCTCCGGCCACCGCCCGGGCCAACAGGGTTTTCCCGGTACCAGGGGCACCGAAAAGGAGTACTCCCTTGGGGATTCTGGCACCCAGGTCAACGTACCTCTTGGGATGCTTGAGGAAATCGACGATTTCCTGGAGTTCTTCCTTGACCTCGTCCACCCCGGCCACGTCGTCAAAGGTTACTTTATTCTTGTCGTCGGTGTGCAACCGGGCCCGGCTCTTGCCAAACTGCATTACCCGGTTGCCTCCACCCTGGCTCTGCTGCATAATAAAAAAGAAGGCCCCGATCACAAGAATAACCGGTAAGATGGTCGTTAACAGGGTCATCCACCACCGCGGTTCAGGGGGTGTCTTGAACTCAACACTGACACCCTTGTCCCTGAGCATGGTGTAGATTGAAGGATCGTTGTTGGGAATGGTTGTTTTGAACTCGGTCCCATCTTTCAGGGCACCTTCTACTTGCCTTTCCCCGATGATGGTAACCCTTTCTACATTATTATTTTGAAGTTGCTTGACGAAATTGGTATAGATGATCTCCTTCGGAGTAACGTTCGAATTTGCACTCCAAAATTGAGCAATTGATATCGTCAAAAAAAGTAGGAGCAGGTAGAACGTTAAACTCCTAAAGACCTTGTTCACCAGCTAACCTCCTCTCAAGGGAGTCAACCAAAGGGGTCGAAACCCCCAAAAACTGCCCTCATTGTAACACACAATAAATTCTTTTACAACGTAAAGGATGGCATCACTGGTCATTAGCACCCTCGTTGTAAGGTTTTGCGTATATAGCCAAAACCTTTTTGGTATCTTCAGAAACTTTGAAACGCTCGTCTATGCGGTACCCTACCACCCATATGATATCCCGGGCGCTAGCCAAAATTACCACCTTTTCCTTTTCCCGGCGTGGAATCTTGCAGTCAATAAAGAAATCCTTCAACTTCTTGCGACCTCGCGCCCCAAGGGGCCAGAACACATCACCAGGACGACGGCTTCTGACAAGAAGCGGCAATTCTAGTTTATTATAGTCTAAGTAAGCCTCGTTATCAACAACCTCGTCAAGTTTTTCCCTGGCCGCATCGGCATCAATAACCCTAGTCCTAAAAACCAACCCCAAGCCTTCAACCCTGGTTTCGCCCGGGATCACCAGGCGCGTTTCCACCAGCCCCGGACCGTGCCCTTCCGGTTCCTGAGAGCCGAAAACCAGGTGTTCTGCCTCTCGCACCACCCAGATGTTCCCGGGGCACCTGGTCTTCTTCCCCGTCTTACCCCGGCCGGTTAGGGAAAGGATCTCCTCCACATGCCCGTACCCCGGTTCTCCAGCCCCGCCCGCTACCGCGGCCACGGCTAAACGAACCACCCTCCGGCGCAGACCAAGAGGGAGGTCCAGGAGATCCCTGATTTTTAAGGCTGTATAGCCTTGCGGCAGAGAGAACTTCAGCTTCCGGTAAGCCTTTTCGGCCTGGCTCTCCAGGTACTCCCGGTCGTGGGCCAAGAGATCGGCCGTTTTGGCCAAGGTTTCCACCACGCACGGGTTATACTCTTTTTCCAGGAGGGGTAGAAGTTCGTGGCGGATCTTGTTTCGGGTGTAAACCGGTTTCAGGTTAGAAGTGTCTTCCCGGGGTTCCAGGCCTTGAGCACGGCAGTATTCCTCGATGACCTCTCTTGTAGCCCCCAACAGGGGCCTGATCACAAACCCATCCCTGAAAACGGGGATCCCAGCCAGACCATCAAGCCCCGTACCCCGAATCAACCTCATCAAGAGGGTTTCCGCCTGGTCGTTCATGTTCTGTCCTACCGCTACCCGGTTGGCCCCCACCTGAGAAGCCACCTCCCGGTAGAACTGGTAACGGACTTCCCGGGCCACCTCCTGGGGAGAACCACCCTTTTCCTTCAACAACCTGGGTACATCGACTTCCCGTACAGTAACCGGCAGGCCCAGCCGCCCTGCCAAGTTTTTCACGTAGCGGACATCTTCTTCGGCCTCCCGGCCGCGAAACATATGGTTCAGGTGGGCCACATGCAAAGCAATCTCCAGTTCACCGCGCAGGACATACAAGGCATGCAGCAGAGCCACGGAATCGGGCCCACCAGATACACCAACCAGAACCTTGTCGCCTGGCCTGACCATTTCGTGCCTTTTGATTGCTTCTCGAACCAGTCCAATAAGCATCTTTAGAACCCACCCATGCCCTCTGCTGCTAGGATTCTCGTCCCAGTTACCCTTTTCCTCCCGCTTCTGCAATCTTGCCTGAACCGGCACCCTATTTTCCCATATTCTCCCACGAAACAGGTGCTTCATGCGAAAACCGGCACCACCGGGGAGGCAAAAAAGGGCGTTGCCCTGGCCTGACGGCCAGACACACCCTGGAAAGGATCCACCGAAAATGGTAGAGCCAACAATGACCAAGCCCTGCCCATCACCCCGGCCGTTGAGCAAAGGCCCCAGGGCCGGGTTGAGACGATCAAACCCCTGGATTCCGTGGCCGGCCAACCAAGACATGGTGCAGTACCACTGCTTCCGGTCAACTGACCCCGCAGAGGTAAAGGACGTCCACCCAGGGGCTGAGGTTGAGAGGGATGATTCAGTCGTACCCAAAACGGGTCACCAGGATCGTCATGTCGTCCGCCAGTTCTGCTGCTTGCGCCAGCGCTTTTTCCAGCAGGCTTTCGGCGATCTGCTGTGGGCCCCAATAGCGCAAATCCCTTAGAAAGCCCAGGATCCATTCTTCTTTGTAGGTGAGGTCTTTCCTGGAATCCAAAACCCCGTCCGTAACCATGACCAGGATATCTCCGGGCCGGAGCATCTTGCGGGTGGTTTTGATCTCGATGTGATTTACAATCCCAATGGGCAGGGAGGCTGATTTGATAACCATGATCTCATCATCCCTGATCAGAAAACTGGGAGCAGCACCGATCTTAATAAACTCCCCGGTGCGCCGCACCAAGTCAATAATGGACAGGTCAACAGTAGCAAAGATCTCATCGGGAGACCGGAGGAGGAGGATGGAGTTCACCGTTCTTACAGCGACATCCTTGGAAAACCCGGTTTCTAGGAGGTGTTCGAGGAGAGACACTGTCGCCCTACTTTCCATGGCCGCCCTTGAGCCGCTTCCCATGCCATCACTCAGAACCAAGATCAACTTCCCGTCGGAAAGCCTCTTCGCCAGGTAGGTATCTCCCGAAACCGAACTCGATTTCTTTGACTGCCGGGCGAGACCGACCTCGTACTCCATGGGCCGGGTTCTCCTGAAAGCAGCTTTAAAGCCACCTCCTTCCGGGTCCTCACCACTCAACTCCACGGCCAGGTTGTTCATGATCTGGGAAATACCGGTTAACTGGTTGGCAACAATCTCTCTGCTTTCGGCCATTCTTTTTTTCCAGTTGTAATTGAGCTGGTAAAGCTCAAAAAGGTGATTAACGGTTGAAACCAATGCTTCAACCCGGAAACACCGTTTCCTGATGGTATCGGGAACATCACCGGGCGTAAGGGGCTTTCTGTTCTCGGCCAAGCCCAAGAGGTCAAACAAGGCCCGGTAGGTTTGGTAAAAGTCTTTTCCCCAGCATCTCTTGTGCCTGGGGCATGCCCCGCAGAGCTGGTCTGCGATCCTCTTGAAGAGGTTGCTGAGGCTAAATTCATCGGTTCC
>SESX01000048.1 GCA_004367365.1 Candidatus Acetocimmeria pyornia | reverse complement strand
CCTGGCCCTGCCCAGGGTGGCCCGGATTTTCCAGCAGGTGTCCGGGCTCAAAACAAGGGCCTGCCCGAAAACGGTCAAGGAGGCGGTAGAATACCTTGAAAACCTGACCGGGCATTGTGATGTGAGGTGAGCCTTTACCAGTGGGGAGTGCCGGCCGGGACCGGGACCCCTGCAGAAGGATTACGGTCCCTGCACGAGGCGGGTGTTTTTTTGGCCGGCCGGTGCTACTAATGAGGATTAGGGTAGCACGAGAATAAGGCAGCCCGTTGAGCTGCCGGGGCTTCTTGAAAGTCATCTGGGATTTAGTAGGGGGAAGGCAAGAAGAAGGACAGTACCTGGCGGCAGTTTATTTTGCCTGCGGCTACCAAGATCATCAGGGGGTTAAAGGAAAGATGCATATACCGGACGGGTTTCTGGATCTGAAAACCTGGGTTGGGACCACGGCCGTCAGTATCGGGGCCTTGACCTACGGGGTCAGGGCCACCAGGGAAAGGCTCCAGGAGAGGGAGATTCCTTTTATGGCGGTAATGGCAGCCTTCATCTTTGCCGCCCAGATGATCAACTTTCCTATTGTCGGTGCTACCTCGGGGCATCTTATTGGTGGGGTCTTGGCTGCCATTCTGCTGGGGCCGTGGACGGCCTCCATCGTGATGACCACCATTCTGGTCATCCAAGCGTTACTCTTTGGTGATGGTGGGATTACCGTTTTGGGGGCCAATGTGCTCAACATGGCCCTTGTGTCTCCTTTTTTGGGGTATTATCTTTACAGGTGGTTGTCCGGCCGGGCGGGGTCTGGATTTCGACCAGGAGCAGTCTTTGTTGCGGCCTGGATTTCGGTACTGGGAGCGGCTGCCCTCATGGCGGTCCAACTGGGCCTCTCTGGTACCATCAACCTGACTACCGTCCTCTCAGGGATGCTCTTTTGGCATTTCTTCATTGGAATTGGAGAAGGTTTGATTACCATGGTGGTGGTCAGTTACCTTTACAGGGTCCGGCCGGACCTGTTCCATGGCACGACTGTGGTTTAATCACGCTGACCTTGCTTCTTTTTGCCCAAACGGAGTGCCTGGTACTTCGTTTGGTGAGGGGACAGGGTTACTGTTGGGTGAGACAACGCCATTCGAGGGGTGCTCAAGAATGAGAAAGGAAGTTCTTCTTGGAGTGTTGACAGCCTTGTTGGTGGCGGGGCTCTTATCACCGTTTGCTTCCTCCCACCCGGACGGGTTGGAACGGGTGGCAGAGGACTGGGGTTTTGCCGGGAAGGCCTTCAGTATGCTTACGGTACCGATTCCTGACTACCTGATGCCTGGTGTGGCCGCTGAAGGGCTGGCTACTGCCCTTGCCGGCATTGTTGGGGTGGGGATAACCTTTGGTGTAGCCTACCTGGTAGGCGGGTTGGTTGCGAGGGGAAAGAGTAAGGGAGGCGCCAGGTAGAATAAAGCTATCCTTCGCCTCTTGAAACCTGTCTAAGCCAAGGTTGCGGTATACGTTTTCTTAAAGTTAAACTTTGCCGTTTTCATTTCCTGCAGTGGCTTGACGCGATTACTTCAATCAGCCGGCTTGCATCCAACCCGGCTGTTTCTTTATGTTATAATGGAGGGCAGGGATACTCGTACCAATGAAGGTGACCAATCCCGGGCCGTGTGGACGGGTGGTCAAGGCGAGAATGGGAAGAATTGAAAGGACACAGGTAGCGAGAAAAGAACGGGAGGCCAGTTCATGAGCAGTGGTCTGGTTCGCTTCGGGATCTCCATGAATCCCCAGTTACTGGATCGGTTTGACCAGGTGATCGCCAGGAAAGGATATACAAACCGGTCAGAAGCCATCCGGGACTTGATCCGGGATTACCTGGTGGAGGAAGAAGAGTGGGAGGATGATGAGCGGGAGGTGGCAGGTACCATTACCCTTGTCTACGACCATCATGTCCGGGGTCTTGGTGCCCTTCTGACCGACCTGCAGCACGAACACTATTCACTTCTCGTTTCTACTGTTCATGTTCACCTTGATGAACACAACTGCCTCGAGGTCCTGGTGGTGAAAGGGCCGGCCGGTGAAGCCAAAAAGATAGCAGAAAAGCTTATCAGTACCCGGGGAGTAAAGCACGGTAAGCTGACTATTACTTCCACGGGGAGGGAACTGGACTAGGGCTCAATGTCGTCTCTGAAGCGCCGGCACCAAGGAGGATGAAAATTGAAAAACCTTCTCTTCAATCCCAGCCAGTTTTCTCGCGTACTCGGTGTACTCTTCCAGCGGAGAAGCTGCCCACACCACCAGTTTAGCTCCGTCCGGGGACCCACCCCCGTGCATACAGCCTGGAACACCCGCGCCAAGGGTAAGCCATTCGACCAGACGGGCCGCCCGGGCCCGGGTCTCGGCAGAAACAGCCCGGCTTTCAGGTATTTCTGAATCAGGTGACCGTATTGCGAACTTGTGAAGTCCTCGTAAGATGGGAAACAGCCTGTTTCTCCAATTCCCCCGCTTATCTCCTGGCAGAGGCGCTTGGTCTCATAAGGAGGGGTTGCTACCTGGAGGATCAGGCGAGGTGACCCTCGCCAGAAATGATTTTTTTAGTTTGGTTAGAAGAGTCCTCCAGGGCCGAGCGGTCCCCGGCGCAAGATGCGGCCGGTGTTGGGGAGGGATCTTGCCCCTGGGTGTCAAATATACCGGGAAACATGGGAATTGTCACCACTTGAAAGAGTTTTCCAACGATCCAAAAGGAGAAAGGAGGAAAGCCTGGTCGGAAAAGTTGCGTAAAAAACCAGGCGCAAAGATGTCCGGAGGCAATACGGGTAAGGTTTTATTCGTAGATTTGACCCGCAAAAAGATTACCTTGGAGGAGCCAGAACCCTCCCTTTATGAAGATTTCCTGGGGGGCTACGGGCTGGGTGCCCGGGTAATCTATTCCAGAACAGACGCCAAGATCAACCCCTTAGGCCCGGAAAACATGCTGGGCTTCACCACCGGTCCGTTGGTAGGCACCCCGGCTCTTACCGGATGCCGGTTTACGGTTTGCGGCAAGTCGCCACTAACGGGGACCTGGGGTGATTCCAACTGTGGGGGATACTTTGGACCTGCTCTGAAAATGGCGGGATACGATGCGGTTTTCTTTTCGGGGACGGCTTCAGAACCGGTCTACCTCTGGATAGATAACGGTAAAGCAGAGTTGAGGAGTGCCAAGGACCTGTGGGGTTTGGACACTTTTGCCACCGAGGATGTCCTCAGGGCCAGGCACGGCGAAAGGGTCCAGGTGGCCTCCATCGGTCCGGCGGGCGAGAAACTCTCCTTAATTGCCGCTGTCATGAATGATAAGGGGCGGGCTGCCGGGCGTTCAGGTCTTGGCGCAGTCATGGGGAGCAAGAAGTTGAAGGCTGTGGCCGTTTTGGGCACTGAACCTGTGCCTTTGGCCCGGGAAGATGAAGCCCGCAAGATTCGCCAGCAGTACCTCAAGGAGCTTGACCGCGATGATATCCGGCATTTCAGGAAATACGGGACTATCGATCATGTTGCCAGTTCGGCCATGAGTAACGATTCACCGGTCAAGAACTGGAAAGGTGTTGGAGTCCGGGACTTCCCGGCAGCTGACAAGATAAGTGATGATGCCATTTTGAGATACGAAATCAAGAAGTACGCCTGCTGGCAGTGTCCCATCGCCTGTGGTGGGCTCTACCGGGTACCTGGGGGTCCTTATGCTGTAGAAGAAACCCACAAGCCCGAGTACGAGACCTGCGCCATGTTTGGTAACAACCTGTTGAATGATAACCTCGAATCCATTATCAAAATGAATGACCTTTGTAACCGGTACGGTTTGGACACGATTTCAACGGGTGCTACGATTGGTTATGCCCTTGAGTGTTACGAGGCTGGATTGATTGACAAAAAAGACACCGGTGGTCTTGAGTTGACCTGGGGAAACCATGCTGCCATCGTCACCCTAACGGAAATGATTGCCAAGAGGGAAGTTTTCGGGGATGTGCTGGCCGACGGTGTGGTTCGGGCTGTTGAGCGGATTGGAGCGGATTCGGCGCGGTTTGCCGTCCATGTGGGTGGACAAGAGCTGCCGGCTCACGACCCCAAGTACGCACCAAGCTGGGGATTGTACTACCAGGTTGATGCTACCCCAGGGAGGCATACCCAGTTGGGCTTGGTTCCCTACGACCTGGGCAGGGCGTACAGGGGGCTCGAACTTGACCGCAAGGTAGAAAAGTACGTGTACGAGGGCAAGGGTGAACTGGCGGCCTCTGTCCAGGACCTTCTCCATGCCTTTTACTGCACTGGGGTCTGCATGTTTGCCGTCCAGCGCATCAACGTCAATGCCTGGCCGGAGTTCTTGACGGCGGTGACTGGAAAGGAGTATGACCTGGAATCACTGCGCAGGATCGGTGCCCGGGTAGCAGCCCTGAGACAGGCCTTCAATATCAGGGAGGGAGTGGAGATCTCGAAGATCCAGTTAACAGGCCGGGCCCTCGGAGACCCTCCCCTGGACGGTGGCCCGCTGGAGGGGATCACCTTGGACATGCCGACCATGGTCAAGGGGTACTACACGGCCCGTGGGTGGGACCCCCGGACCGGGTATCCTACGGCGCAAGCCCTCAGGGCACTCGGGCTTGAGGACATAGCCAAGGACCTGGCGGGGATCCTTTCTGAAGGGTAACCTGGTGAGGGAAAGGACCGGTTGATTTCAAGACTGCAGCCTCAGGTCAACAACCGAGGGTTGGCAAGGGAGGGTGTCATGTCAAGAACGGTTACCCTGAGACTGGCCAATGAGATGGCTTCCATCCTGAAGGAGAAGGAAATCCATGTTCCGGTGCGCCCCGGGATGACGGTGCGTGCACTGCTCGAGATGCTGGGAAGGGAGCGTGCTAACTGGTTTTCCGAGATTGCGCAAGACCCGCGGCAGACCCGCTTCGGGGCGGTGATGGTGATCCTGAACCAACAGGCCATCCAGTCCGCGGAAGGGATGGAGGCCGAGGTTAAGGAAGGGGATTGCCTCTACATTATCCCCCCGATCCAGGGGGGAAGCTGAAGCAGAGCTTGGTGCATCCTGCTCCCAGCGCGCCCTTCTCCGGTTGTACTGTCTCCAGGGGAGGGGCTTTTCACGGCTTCCGAAAGGTTCTGGGTGGAGCAAACCAGGTGGTTCCGGTTGAAGCTTTCTTGTGCCACAAGGATTTTCTTGGGCCGGGGCAGAAGTAACTTCTATTCTGTGTTAGAAAAGCCATAAGGAGGGAGATTGCGTGGTTGAGCATATCGTATTGTTTAAGCCCAGGGAGGGCGTCACTGAGGAACAGGTAAATGGCTTTATCGAGCGTCTGAAAGGACTCAAGGACAGGATTGACGGTATTGTTGACCTTCAGGCTGGTAAAACCTTTACCGACCGGAGCCAGGGGTATACCATCGGCCTCACCGTCCGGTTCACCGGTCGGGCTGCCCTGGAGGCTTATGGTCCCCACCCGGAACACCAAAAGGTGGTTGCTGCGGCTAGGGAAATCGCAGCAGACCTCATTGCCGTTGACTTTGAAATCTAAGAGGGCCGACCTCTGGAACCTGGGGTGGGGATTGTGGGAGGAGAGTTGACAGTGGACGAGAATAAGAAATGGTTCATTGAAGAGCGGGCTAAAAGGGCAGTTGAGGCCCTGAAGAAAAATGGGATTTCGGCTTATTATGTGGAAGACGCCGAGGCTGCCAGGAGAAAAGTTCTGGAATTGGTTGACCCCAAGGAAAGTATTGGTTTCGGTGGATCCATGACTCTAGGGGAGCTTGGTATTTTACCGCTTCTTGAGGAACGTGGGAACCGGCTGATTACCCGGCTTGAGGCCCTCGGGGCGGAGCGCCTCCGACAGAGAAGGGAGGCCCTTCACTGTGATACCTTCCTTACCAGCACTAATGCCCTAACCGAGGATGGGCGCTTGGTAAATATCGACGGGACTGCTAACCGGGTAGCCTCTATGGTTTTTGGGCCTAAGAAGGTGGTTGTCATTGCGGGGTACAACAAACTGGTCTCGAATCTGGAAGAGGCATTGAAACGGGCCAGGGAAGTGGCTGCTCCCATGAACGCAAAGAGATTAAAGGTTAAAACGCCGTGCACAACAACCGGTGTCTGCTCCGACTGCCGCTCAGCCGATCGCATCTGTAATGTGACCACGATTATTGATCGTAAGCCCGGAGCAGTGGATATGTACGTCGTTGTCGTAGGTGACTCACTGGGGTATTAACTTCTGCCCGTGGTTCCTGAGTGGCAGGGCGGATCCCCGGCTGCCACGGAGTGACCACAAGCCATTGGCAGAAGTGGTTGGGAAGCCTAGAGAAAAGCCCATGGGCTCGCAGAGGCGCCTGGGGATGCTAAGGACATGAAGCAATAACAAGTGGAATATTAAGAGACACATAAGAGCGAAAGATCAATGGAGAATTGATGGAGGATTGAAGCGAGAACAAGAATTGAAGAGACAAAGGGTGGGTGCCCGGGCACCCACCCTTTGAGCTTACGTAGAGCGTTAACTAATTGGTCTCTGGCATCGTCTGGGTTTAGATTAATCTTTAGCCCTCAAGGGGCTTTAACCAGGGTGAGGTAATGTCATCATGGATAAGTAACTGGTACCGCTTCTGGAGTCTTCATTAATAGGGCCGGGGAATATTGGGTTCACCCTTAACGCCCTTGACCAGTTCCATGGCCTTCTGTACCTGGTCATCCGAGCCTTCAACCCGTAGGACCACGGAGCCTTCAGAACCACCGATCCCACCAGATGCCACATGAATGGCATCAACCCCCGTCAGGAGCTTCAGGGCTACGATTTCAGTGACCACATCGGCAGTAACCAGCGGCATCATCCCGGCTGTGCCCTCAAGGGTGGGGCTGGGGATCTTATATTTCACCCTGGAGACGCCGAGGTTCTTAGCTGCTTCAGGAACCGATGGAATCATTTTTTCCAGGCCGATGGGGACGACTAAATTGACCCCACGGGACTGCAGAATACCGAGGGCACCTCCGATGGTACCACCCAGGTCGTTGGCCATGATGACGCCGACATATCCATTGGGGTCAATGGCATTGGCGCTCTTGATAAAGACATCATCGGCGGTAAAGTCGGGTAGGACATTCTCTGGGGGAACATCCTCTACCTTACCGTCAATAAGGACAAAGGGGAACATGCGTTGGTTGTCCGGGTTGGCTGCCAGGAGCCCGTCCAGGATGTGACCGGAAAGGAAACCGGCTGAAGATACCTCTTTCCCGAGGATCTCTTCAGCTACGTAACGGGTGGTGGACCCGGTGGTGATCACGACCTTTCCCTTTTTCAGGGCCTTCTTAACCACAGGTAAGGCAGCAACTGCCTTGGCGATCAGGCGTTTTGACTCCGCCGGGGTAAGGGCAAAGAGCCCTGCTACCTTCTCTTCCTCTCCCACCGCACCTGGTCCCCTGAATACCGTTGGTGCGAGATCCTTGGTCATCAAAACACTCCTCCCTCTTGAAATACATTTGGCACTGGGGTGTGACCCTAGAACTTTTTGCTAGCACCGCTTCACTATATTCGCTCTTACACGGCAGTTTCCTTCCCGGTAAGGCAAGCTGTTCAAGACCGAGGAGGTTGCACAGTTGTTCCGGAAATTTTCTTTCTCTTAACCTTCGTTTTTGTTTTCTGTTCTTAATTTTTCGCTCCAGGCGCTAAAGCATTCGGAAAATAAGGAGTGGAAGGGATCGGTTGGTTTCCCTCAAGGGACCATCCTGCCCCCTAGGATGGCTGTGGCCTTGAAGGCAGGGGAGGAGTTTTGCCGCGGGTTGAAGAAAAACCATGTAACAAGGCCTTTCTAATCACGATCTTGGGGGATAGGGCCTGAGTTTAACCAGCGGGGGGTATCTGAGTGGAGAGCCGCTCAAGGGAAGAGCTGTTGGAGAAGGCGTACCAGTTGGGATTCCATTACGAGAAAACCTACCACGGTTGTGCCCAGTGCATATTGGCGGTGGTGCAGGACCTGTTCGGGATCGAGGAAGCGGTCTTTAAGGCGGCCAGTGCCCTGTCGGCGGGAATGTGTGTGACAGGTGAAGGGCCGTGTGGCGCCCTTTCTGGGGGCCTCTTGGCCCTCGGGTATTACCACGGCCGGGACCGCGAACATTTCGCCGAGCTGGTTCTGTCCAGGGAGGCCGCCAGCCTGGGGCGTGCTTTTCGCCAAAGGTTTATTGACGAATACGGGAGCTACATTTGCTGGGACATCCAGAAGAAGGTCTTCGGGCGTTCTTTCAATCTTCTTGACAAGGAGGACCGGGCTGCCTTTGAAGCGGCAGGAGGTCATGACCAGAAATGCCCGGAAGTGGTGGGAAAGGCCGCGCGTTGGTTAACAGAAATTCTCCTGGAGGAAAGGGAGAAGGAAAAGCTCTAGGGGGCCGGTTGAAGGAAAGAGACGGCTGTTTCCTGGTACCCTTCCCCAAGTACAGCCCATCGGGTTCATTTTTTACAAGGCCGCGCCGCACCCGCCCGTTCCGAGGTCGGTACTTCTATCTCTCCTTCACCCTGCATAACCTTAACTGGGTTATTCAGGTATCCAAGGGGGGAGATGGAAATCCAATTTCCACGGTGGGCTGGTGCCAAACCTGGCGCCTGTGTGCTGGTGGCAATCCTCCTTCTGTTTACCGTCCCCGTCTGCGGGGTTCAGGCGTCCAGCTTTTCAGGTGACCAAACCATTGCGGTTTATGTTGACGGTCGGAGGCTGCACACTGATGTTCCACCGACCCTCGTTTCTGGAAGGACCCTGGTTCCCCTCCGGGTGATTTTCGAGGTCCTGGGCGCCAGGGTTGACTGGAAACCAGAAAACCGGGAGGTTACGGCGGTCAAGGGGGATACCTCGGTCACCCTTCTGGTCGGAAACCGGTTGGCCCGGGTTAACCAACAGGTCTTAGAGCTGGATGTGGCCCCGGTGGTCCTAAAGGGGCGTACCCTGGTTCCGGTGCGGTTTGTCAGTGCGTCGCTGGGAGCCCAGGTTGAGTGGGATGGCCGGACCAGGAGGGTTACCATCACCTCCGCGGCCCAACCTGCCCAACCGCAACCTGGCACAGGGGAGGCTGACAGCCTGGAGGTGCACTTCATCGATGTCGGGCAGGGGGAGTCAATTCTGGTCAAAACCCCTGGTGGAAAGGTGATGCTGGTAGACGCCGGGGACGCGGAGGCCGGGGAGGTTGTGGCCAGGTATCTCAAGAATCAAGGGGTTAAGAAGATTGATGTCTTCGTTGCTTCACACGCCGATACCGATCATCTTGGTGGGGTCGGCGCGATTTTTAAGGATTTCAGTGTTAATGTGTGTTATGATACCGGTTTTCCACATCCCAGCACAGTCTACGAGAAGTTCCTCGACCTTATTGAGGACGAGGGCACCCAGTACAGGTTTGCCCACGCCGGGAACAGGATCGACCTTGACCCGCGGCTTGAGGTGGCCATTATGCACCCCACAGAGCTGCTGAGCGATGCTCACAATAACTCTATTGTTCTCAAGATTTCCTACGGGGACGTCGATATCCTGTTAACTGGTGACTTGGAAGAGGAAGGCGAGCGTTTGCTTCTCGACCGGGGAACCGAAGCCCTGGCGGCCGAGGTCTTGAAAGTGGCTCACCACGGTAGTACCGGCTCAACCTCACCGGAGCTCTTGGATGCAGTTGCCCCGGAAGTAGCGGTCATCTCAGTGGGGGCCGGGAATGGGTATGGCTACCCGGCCATGGATGTCATGAAGCGGCTCCTCCACCGGGACATCCTTGTCTACCGAACCGACCGCGATGGAACCGTGATCATCCGGTCAGACGGCCGGGGGTACACCGTTGAAACTGGGCAGGACCCGGGAGGAGGGGAGGAGCCTCCATGAGGGGAGTTGCAGACAGGATTGAAGGTGGTTTGAAAGGTCTTCTACTCTGCCGGGCCCCTGCGGTAGAGGTGTACATACTCCTGGAAATCCCAGCTGGAGAAAAACTCCTCGGCGGCCTTCACCCCGGAGTCAAATAACCGTTCTTTATCCGCGCGGGAAAGGTTGAAGTCTGTGCTCTTGATGCCCAGGGTAGGAATAGCGATGGTCCGAACGCGATCTTCTTCTTCCATGTAACGGGTATCATGGGCTTCCATCATGGTCGAAAAGAGAGCGGCAGCAAAGGACAAGGGGTTGATGAGCTCCCGGTAACGGTGGAAGTTGGGTTCCACCAGGAGGAATCCAAAGGTTGGCCACGGCGGTGGACCGGGACTGTCGAAGAGCCATACCGGAAAATTGCTCAGCAGACCACCGTCCACAATGTGGCTGACTGCCGGTCTTCCGCCTGCTAACCGGTAGTGTAGTCTTACCGAATGGTAAAAGAAGGGGATGCTCATACTCATTCGTACTGCCCAGGCCACGTCCAGTGCTTCTGGTTTAACCCCGTAGTATTCAACATCATCTGGGAGGACCAGGAGCCGCCGGTTGGAAAGGTCTGAGGCGATCACCCTCAAACGAAATCGGTAACGGTTATCAGTGCTGAACTCATCAAAGATAAGATCTCCGAAGGTTCGAACGCCGCGGGCCAGGAGTTTCTCCCGCATCCACTCTTCAAAATAAGTTCCTGGATGAATGCCGTACCACAAAAGAACTGACAGGATGGGTCCGGCCACCGGAATCCTTCCCAGCAGGCACTGGTCCCTGAACCGGGTCAGGTCCTGGTTCATGAGCATTGAACTGATTTCATCGGCTCGATAACCGGCTGCCAGGAGGGCGGCGACAATGGCCCCGGCTGACGTCCCGGCCAGGTTTCCCCACTCGTAGCCCCGGGCTTCGGCGACAGAAAGAGCTCCCAGAAGTCCGATGGCCTTGACCCCTCCACCTTCAAAGACAGCGTCAGCCCGCATGGGTTATCCCCCTCCATGGTCGGTAGAGTGGTAAGTGGCGTGATGCCTAAAAGGGTTAACCGAAAGGCTGTCTTGACAGCCTTCCACTTTCTACATAATTAATTATGCGAACCTGGCTTCACTTGTTAACAAATCATCTGCGGCGGTGCAGGAAACTCATGATCGGGGTTCACCATGAAATGCGGGAGGCGGTGTCTATTTTGGGCAGCTTTAATTCAAAGGCGGGAGGCAGTGGTTTTGGACCTCGGACGGGAGAGGGGTAGGTACGGATGAATACCGAGGAATTAAAGCGGAAACACCTTCTGAACGGTGATGGTGCGAAGGCAGAGTTCCGGTCTTCTACTGAGGAGGTCATATCCGGGGTCTGGCTTGTGAGGCGGGAGAATTTCTACCTTGGCCCAGCGGACCGGGTTGAAGACTTCATTGGTCCCGACGAGGCTGCGGCGGCTACCGAACTGGGACAGGCCGCTCCAGGGCCCCGGAAGGGGCGGATGAGGGTTTTTCTGGCTACGGGCATTCACTCCTTTACGGCACACTTGAGCGGCCTGCAGAACGGATACTGGCGTGTACTCGTACTAGGACGGATTGAGGTAGAGCATAAGAGAAGGTTCATCCGGGTGAAAGTCAACACGGGAGTGGAGTTTCGACCCAGGCGGTACCGAGGCAGAGGCCTGCCCAGGCTAGAAAAGTCGGGAAGTGCTCAAACCAGGGATATTGGTCCAGGTGGGGTTAAGCTTTATTCCGACCTTGAGCTTCCTGAGGCGTTGGAACTGGAGCTGTGGTTCACAGAGAAACCGTGGCAGAGCCTCGGTGTCCTCTGGGGCACCATTGTCTACCGGGTCAAAGCGGAGGAGGGAGGTTTCCTGTACGGGGTTCAGTTTATGGGTACCGAAGAGCGTAAAGCCCGGTTACTCAGGCACCTGGTTTATAGGCGCTGGGAAAAGGAGAGGCAAGAGAAGCCCGCGGGCCGGCACCGGTAGGTAAAGAAGCTGTCATCTGCAGTAGTGCCACACAGGTACTCAAGCCAAGAATTGTTCTTTTTTCAAACCGGACTTGCCTTTTCGCACGGTACCGCCGTCTGGCACTTGCCACAGCCGTACCGGGGCCGGTAGCGGGGCTTGATTACGTTGTCCAGGTAGTCACTACAGACCCGTACGTCTTTGCCTTTCCTGGTGATGGCACCGGAAGGACACCTCTCGAGGCAGCGGCCGCAGGAGCCGTCTGTGAACCAGGGGCAACCTTCATAGAGCCCTTTGTAGGGACGGGGGTCGGGTTCGAGATTCAGGGTGGTGACGACGCTTCCGTACCGCCCTGCACACCCCTTTACTGTAATCAGCGACCGGCTCAAACCAAAGGTTCCCAGGCCGGCGGCATAAGCCGCGTGTCGCTCCGACCAGTTGGAGCGGAAACCGACCACTGCGAAAGCATCTTCCAGAACCGGTGCCACAGCCTTACCGCCCAGCCCTTCAAGCACTTTCACCAGGTGTCTCCTCACCGCATCATTGAACTCTTCGCCCGCAATACGGGCTGAAACCCATTCTTCGGCAGGTAGTCCCTCGGAGCGATTTGGTTCTCTGACTTGGCGGGAAAAAGGAAGAAAATATGAAACCACCGTCTTGGCACGATCCAACCACTCAGCAGGGCTCCGGTGGTGTTTACCGATTACCTCCGGCTCTTTCAGCTTCTCAAAGAGGGGGTCCCTGGCTGCAGCGAACCCAACCAGGGGTGGGTCGTAAATGGGGATCTTATCGTGGTCGGCCAGTACGTTTTGGCGATTACCCTGAACAAAGTTTTGCAGCTCCTTAACCACGAATTTCTTGAGGTTATCTTGCATGGCCCTCATCTCACCTCTGGTGCTTGGTATGTGGGTTTCCCAAGGAAAGGGTCACCTGGTCAGTGTGCTGAAGATTACCCGTGTTTACGGCTATTTTATGACACTTATGTATTTATTCAAGCTCATAAATAAAAACGTCTTCAATGTTGACTTCGAAGAACCGTGCAATTTGAAAGGCAAGCTTAAGAGAAGGGTCATATCGTCCGTTTTCGATAGCATTTATTGTGGCCCGAGTTACTCCCAGTTTTTTTGCTAGTTCCTCCTGGGTGAGGTTGAACACTGCTCGGTAGACTTTCAGCCTGTTTTTCATTATTTTTTCATCTCCAAGATTACCACGGTGGTGAGCCAAAAAACTAGTCCAGCAATTAAAATACCTATCCACAAACCTAACTGGTCAAGGGCTATCCAGGGTTGTAAAAGTGCTCCGATGATTAGGAGATTAAGGAATACAAACGACCAAGAACCCGACCATGCATAATGCAGCAGGCTTCTCTCATCCATCACTGGGTTCTCAAAAAACTGTTTGCTTCCAAACCTCACTGTCAGGTAGAGAATGGCAAGAACCCCCAAAACATAAATTCCAATGATACCCCACCGGGTAAAATGAATAGAAAACATGGAAAGAAAAAGTGAAGCCAGTCCCACCAAGGCAATTGGTACACTAATCGCAACCAGAACCGCTCCAATCCAAAGGACCATTGAATTTTTGGGTCCTGCAATCATCAAGAATGCGATGGCAATCCCAACAACTGCTGCCAATACCTGCCCTGGATTAATAACACCGTGCCAAAAAAATTGGACTACAACACTAGTTACCAGGTATCCTACCAAGAACACCGCAAACCAGACGAGTTTGTTCTTCATAATAAAGTCTCCTTTGAATTTCTTGTAATTAAATTTTGTAATTAAATTATATATAATAATCAGTCATAATGTAAAGGATATTATACATTTTGAATTATATACTTTACATCTGGGTGTAAGAGCGAACTGTTGGTCAGTCTTTGTTGTCTGACGGAGACTCATGGGGAACGTGAACAAAATTCTTCTCAACCGGGTACACTAGAGGTATGCGGGAAAGGGGCCTCAAAATTTCCGGCGAGGTGGTGTACTGGACCCAAGAGACACCGTCAATCATGGCCGATGGGAGATTAGCGGTGATGTCACAAGGAGGTAAAAAGCAGTGGTAAAGTATACTTCTCTGGTAGCCCCCTCCAAGTACGTGCAGGGTAGAGGGATAATGGCGGAGGCCGGCGCGCTGACGAAGCCGTTGGGCAAAAAGGTTCTGTTTATCCGTGACAGTGTCGTCGCGAGGCTCGTAGGCGAAGTGCTCAACAGCAGCTTTGGCCAGGCCGGCTTGGAATCCGTGGCGGTGGACTTCGAGGGCGAGTGCTCCAAGAAGGAGATAGCCCGGATAACCGACATCGCGCGGTCCGAGCAGGCAGACGTGGTGGCGGGGGTAGGGGGCGGCAAGGTCATAGACGCAGCCAAGGCGGTCGCGCGTCCCCTGGGAAAGGCGGTAGTAATAATTCCAACCATCGCTGCCACCGACGCCCCCACCAGTTCACTGTCCGTGATTTACACCGAAGAGGGTATCTTTGAAGAATACCAGTTTTTCGACAGGAACCCCGACCTGGTCCTGGTCGATACGGAGGTTATTGCCAGGGCCCCGGCTCGTTTTCTGGTGGGGGGCATGGGAGACGCATTGGCCACCTGGTTTGAAGCGGAAGCGTCCGCGCGAGCGTACAAGCAGGCTATTTCCGGAGGTTTACCCACCATGACCGCTCTCCAGCTGGCCAGGTTATGCTATGAAACCTTAATTGAATATGGACTGTCGGCCAAACTGGCGGTGGAGAGACAGGCGCTAACGCCTGCGGTGGAGAAAGTTATCGAGGCCAACACCCTGTTGAGCGGTCTGGGCTTTGAGAGCGGGGGCCTGGCCGCGGCCCACTCCATTCATAACGGCCTGACGGTGCTTGAGGCTACGCACCATTTTTACCACGGGGAGAAGGTGGCCTTCGGTACGATATCCCAGCTTTTGTTGGAGGAACGGTCCACAGGGGAAGTGGAAGAGGTCGTCGACTTTTGCATCTCGGTCGGCCTGCCGGTGACCCTCGAGGAGCTGGGTATCGGAAAGGCTTCGCGTGAAGACCTGTTTCGCGTGGCAAAGGCGGCCTGCGCCCCGGGCGAAACCATCCACAACATGCCCTTCGAGGTGCAGCCTGAAATGGTGCTGGATGCCATGCTAGCGGCTGATGCCCTGGGAGCGACGAAGAAGAGGGACCGGGGCTTTACTTCGAGCTTACCAGTTCCTCACCGAAAGCGGGTAGATTCGTAGCTTACGGACCGTCTCCTTGTGCGGCTTATGTAGCCATTATTTCACGTTAGGTTAAGCCAAGATTTTCAGGGG
>SESX01000047.1 GCA_004367365.1 Candidatus Acetocimmeria pyornia | reverse complement strand
GGAGGTTTGCCGCCGGCTTCCTTCAGATTCTGCGTCGCCGCAGACACCCTTGCCTTGAGCTAACGGTTACTGCTACCTTCCCCGTTCGGGACTTTCACCCTACAGACAACGCCCATGCCGGGCGCACCTACAAGGACCCCGGGCCTGAAAGGCCCGGGGCCGGTAAAATCAAATCAATGCTGAACAGCGATAGAAGGTGAAAGGTGCATACTAATGTGCAGTTCAGCTCTTATGGTTCAACAACACTGGTCTACTGCTCGTTCAGTCGGCCGGGTAAGTGATGGTAACCTCCTGGAGCTGGCCGTTCCAGCCCACCCTGGCTCCCAGTCCCTCGCTGACAAAGCGGATGGGAACAAAGGTGACGTTGTTGCGCAGGGTCGGGGGAACACTGATAGTGGTTATTTCCCCGTCAACCTGGGCGTGCTGGCTTCCGATCCAGAGCCGTACCTCCCTCCCGTAAAGGGAAATGTCGATCGACTGATTGGCGGCCCAAAAGTCCACGGTAGCCCCCATGCTCTCACTGACGAACCGGAGGGGCACCATGGTGGTCCCGTTTTCGATGTAGGCGGGTAGAAGCAGCTCCTGACTCTGACCGTTCACTTCCGCTTCACTGCTCCCGATGGTCAGCACGATTACCGTCCGCGGTATGGAGGCGATTTCGGCTGATACCTCGGGTGAAACCGGACCAACCGAGCCGTCGTGGTACACGGGCCGCAGGACGTAGTAATAGGTGGTTCCTTCACTGACCAGGGTATCCGTGTACTGGGTTTCTGTGACCGGGAAGTCGTTGATCCGGTCGGAGAAGGTAGCTGTATCCGGTGAGGTACTGCGGAAAATATAGTAGCCCTGAACCGTAGCGTCCTCAGGAGGCTCCTGGGCCGTCCAGGTGAGGGTAATCCCTTGTGTGCTGCCCGTCGCCTGGACCTCTCCTTCCCACCTAAGGACGTCCTGAACACCGGTGTCGCCGCCGGCATCACCGCTCGGATTGAGGGGGATAACCTCAAATAGGTCGTCTAAGTAGCCTGCGGGCGGCTTAATAGTCGGCGGGTTGGAAAGGTCAAAGACAGACTGCATTCCTTCCAAGGTAACCGAAACACTCTTGGACTCGCCGTACTCCCAACCGTCAGAACGAACGGCGGTGACCTCGAAGGAATAGTCCGGCCACCCTCCACCGTAGACAATCATAACGGGCAGGCTGTAGGAGGTTGTATTCGCTGGGAGCCAAATACTTTTGGATCTTGGACCCCGCAGGTCAGATTTATCTCCGCTCACCCACCGGAGTCGATACCGGGATTCGTTGCTCGCGTTATCCCGCCAGGTGAGGTCAATATATTGCTTTCCGGACCTGGTTACCCTTTTAGCGCTAAGGTTGCTCGGTGCTGCCACACTGGCCCT
This sequence comes from Candidatus Acetocimmeria pyornia, assembly GCA_004367365.1. Lineage (GTDB taxonomy): Bacteria > Bacillota > Sulfobacillia > UBA3575 > UBA3575 > Acetocimmeria > Acetocimmeria pyornia. Next base: position 13,764 of record SESX01000047.1, on the reverse strand, counting down.
GGGGAAGTCAGGCAGGTCCAGGCTCATCTTTGAGGTGTACCGGCTGTTACCTTCCAGTACCTCGTTCAGGGTCTGATTCAGCATTTCATGGCCGGTGTTCCGGTGGTAGATCTTGACCCACTTGACCTTCCAGGCATCGTCAGATGTTCCCAGGTGCTTGTAGAACCTCACCTTGTTATTCCTGAGATCCGACCAGCGCAGGCCACCAGACCAGTTCAAGGGGTCGAAATCAGACCGGTCGTTGTCCTCAAAATCCCCGCCAAGCTTGGAAAGGGGCCACGACAGAACGTTGGTGCCATTGGCATCGGTAAACTTCAGGTCGATGTCGTTCTTTGTCCCGCTGTCGCCCCAGCCTACCCAGTCGTCGGAAGTCTTGACCTGCAGCTTAATCCCACCTGAAACAAAGTCGTCATACCGCGGCATGATCGCTCCTGGGAACTTTACGGTGTATTCCAGGGTAGCTCTCCCGGTGGCGCTCACTTCTTTTGAGTAGAGCCGGTACCCGGGATACTCGGGCGCATTATTGATATCCGCCAGCTCGTCATAGTACAGGGTGTCGGAGTATATACCGACCAGGTCGGCCGTCTCAGGACTACTGTCTTCATCCCATACGGCGGCCTCCAGGTACACCCACGGCTTGGCCTCTACCGTGAATTTCTCAAAAATATGCAGCGGCATCCCGTTGTACAGGTTGATCGTATCGCTTTGGCGGGCATCACCACCTGAATACTGCCGCCCGGCGAAACCGTTGGCTACCCTGAGGAAGGTAAAGAGCTCTCCCCGCTTATTGTCCCACAGGTCGTCGCTGAAATTCTCGTCGGCTGCATTGTGGATAATCGCCCGGTCTATGGAGACGGTCACGTCTTCCACTTCAGCCGTGGGAACGGTGACCTCCCTTACACGGTAGCGGAAGACGGCATTGTTTCTCCCGCTGCGGTCCTTGGCGTGACCCGTGATGGTTCCGCTTGCGGCTCCCCAGTTCTCCCACTCAAGAAGAACGTTTTCGTGGTGCCCGATGAGTTCATCCTGCTGAAAGTGCTCAACAGCCGTAGTTCCTGCGCTGATGACCAGCTCGGTAATCTCCTCGGCCGGCTCCGCCGTCTCAGGGTTGCCGGTCAAAGCGGCAGCTATCATCCCTACGGCCTGTGATATTTCGTTACTTATCTTATTGACAAAAGCGGTGAGATTGTTGAACGTGTCACCGTAAGAATCGTCGTCGGCAGCTACGATGCTCACCAACAGGGCTTCTCCCATTTCATCCTTAGGAAGAGAGAAAATAGGGGCATGGATCCTGACGGTGTCCCCGTCGTTTACTTCCACCCATTTTTGGAACGGCCAGGTCACCTCCTGCTGCCGCGTTCGGCCGTCGGCTCCAACCGTGGTGACCACGGTCTGCACGATCATTTCGGCTTCGGGCCCGTGGGCTCCAGTATCCTTGTCCGTTGTCACCGTAATCTCCTCGAGTTCAACCACCACGTAGGTTTCTGTCTCCGCTGGTTCAATCACTTCCGTGGGGCCCCAGTTCGACGGAATATCAAGTTTCGGTGTTTCCAGTTTCCATCCCTCCAGGGCTGAGGCTGAACCCGAAACCGTCCACACCAAGGTCAAGGCCAGTATCAAGACCAGTACCTTTCGTGACACCCTTCCCATGTAAGTCTTCCTCCTTTCAGGTTACCAAAACACCCTGGATAAACAAACTAGGGTCCAGACAAGCCGCTTTCAGTGGGATCCCCGGTTAATGGCAACTTTCACCCCTTCTCTCCTCTGGGCTGAAGACTGCCCTGAGGACAGGGAAGAGCAGTAACCGCCAGAGGCAGCGGGGACCCCTTTTATTTTGGTCCTCCCCCCTATCCACGCTTCTCCATCGTCGAGTCCAGTCAGGCTAGTATACTGACTTCGAAAGAACCAGGTTTCCGATCTGCAGCTGGTTGGCTCCGAAAGCAACCGGCACAGTCATAAACCCATCGACTCCGTAAAGGTAAAGAACACCGTCGGCAATCCAGTACTTAACCACCGTGCTGCTGCTCTCGCTCGCCGACCAGTAACCACTCCCTGACCCACCTAAGAAGCCGGTGAAGGAATCAATCTTCACCGTGCCGTCCGAGTAGAAAGTCCATTTATCCGTACCACCCCCACCACCGCCCGCCAGGTCAGAATAGGAAGTCCCCACGTCAGAATAGGCTGACTGGGAAGCCACCCAGGTGGTGTTCAAGAGTCCGGTGTTACCCCCAGTTGGATCACTCAGTTTGGAGGACGTCTTTACAGCGCCCAGCACCTGGAAAACCACCTTTTCTGCGTCGTCCCCGGTAGCGAAAACCCCGGCCTCAAAAACAAAATCTCCATCTTGCCTGTAGCCGATGGTGCGGTTGGTCAAGGTTGATGAACCCAGGTAGGCTTTACTGTCCCCAAAGGACTTTTCTTTCCACTGAATTCTTTGACCCAGCAACAGCATCTGATTGTCGGCAATGGTCCGAAAGTATTCCGTGTTAACCCCTTTGGCCGGGTAAGGGGTCAGGATAACGGTGGCTCCCTGTCCTGTCACCTGCCACCCAATTCCGGAGCTGCCCCTCTCCACCTTCCAGCCTGCGGGGAGGGAGAGGGAAAACAGCTTGGCCGGGTGCTCCCAGGACACCGAGCCTGCACCTGTACTACCTACCCCTGTCGGACCGGAACTTCCCAAACCCGAACCACCACCCCCTGAGTTAATGGTAATCGTCTTAGTCGCCCCTTCCCAACTAACCTGTGCCCCAAGGGCCTCACTGATGAAACGCAGGGGCACCATTGTCCTCCCGTTGATCAGCTGACCCGGAACGGTTAATTGAACCGGTCCACCGTTTTTGTACGCAACAGTGCTTCCGATTGTCAGGCGTATGGTTGTTCCTTCTTTGCTCGCTGTCACCGTTTTTGTCGCCCCGTCCCACTCCACCGTGGCCTCAAGAGCCTCAAAAATGGCCCGGAGTGGAACTAATGTCGTTCCCTGCTTGATTACGGGTGGGCTGTCAAAGGCAAGTTGAGAACCGTCCAGGATGACACTTATGGCTGCTTGCGCCGGGCTGACCATGGACAACGCGAAGAAGAGAAAGAGAAGGGCTACAGGCACCAAGGTCAGGTATCTTTTCATTGGCAACCTCCTTTCAAGCACTCGCTGCCTTCAGGGCCGGCTTCCTTGGTACAACGAAGATCAGGCTGCCGGCAGGTTTCGGGGCACCCTAGTCGTCCCTGGCCGTAAAGGTCAGCGTCGCCCGGCTGATCGTGGAGGCGAGGTTTTCCATCACGACCCAAACGGTGGCGTCAAAGAGCCGGCTCTGGACCCGGTAAAAATACTCACCGGTCTGGGGTGTTCCCGGCGAGACGCCGAATCTTTTGTACGGGCTTCCAATTTTGAACTCGGACCCCTGGGCTTCCCGTATCCGGCAGCGGACCTGCCCCTCGTGGACGGTTACCCGGTATTCAGCCCAATCCTTGTCGTCAAAGTAAATGCCGTTGCTCATCCCAGGGGTTAGAGTGAAGGTGTAGGTAAAGGTGTTGTAGTTGTCGTCTCCGTACCAGCCGCTGTGCGGATCCCGACGGGCAAAACGCTGCAGGTCAGCAAAGGCTGCCTTTTTTGAAGGCAGTACCGGTACTAGTTCACCCTGGCCTCCCTTGAGGAGGTCAAGGAGTCCCTCAGGCGTAAAACCGTGCCAGAGGTCGGGCCGTTCCATCCAGTACATGGACCACCAGCCTTCTTCACCGGAGTGATCCACGTTGTCCAGCATCACGTCCACGGTGTTATTCGGGGAACCGTAAATATAAGACGGCAGCCCGTCTTCACCGATACCTCCCTTTAGCCAGGCCGTCCCGTCGTCATTGGACCAGAGGTTGACCACCTTGCCGGACACGTTGCGGGCGGCCACCCCCAGCTTGGTGTTGTGCTCCCCGTCACGGACAATCCCCTTGTCCAGCGGTGACCCCATGAGAATCCAGTTGTCTACCTTCATCCCTTCCTGCAGGGCCGCCAGGGTGATGATGGTTCCCTGGCTGTGGCTCAGAATGGTAATGGGGACGTCGAAGCCGAGAAGGTAACGAACCTGGGCTACCACGTCCTTCAGCTTGGCCACCCCTACCCAGGCGTCATCACTCATGCCGTAGACCGAGTTGGCCCGTCCCCCTACCGAATCACTGGCGTGGGTGGGGAACTCTTCTCCCTGTGCCCAGTTCATCTCTATCAACCAGGTACCGGGTTTGAGCTCTTTTTCCCAAATCTTGTTCTTAAAATCTTGGTAGGTCTGGGGACCAGACCAGACCCCGTGGATAAGAACAACTACCGAGCGCACCGTGTTCTGTTTTGAGAAGAAGGTGATGTCACTCACCGTAGCTTGGTCCGATAAGACAGCTACGTTGGACGGGGTATCCACGATTTTCAGGTCAAGGGACAGGTTTTCGTTCCGTCCCAAGTCACGCTCGGAGGCGACGTTGATCTGGAAGGTTTGACCGATCTGAACCTGTTGGGTTGTGCTTCCCAGGAGAATGTCCCCACTCCGAAGGCTTCCCTTTACCGTCACCTCTCCACGGCCGGACCCAACTAGGCGCTTAATCTTACCTTCCAGGACAAAGCGTGGGTAGTCTTCGTAAAAACTGGAACCAGGCCGCGGGCTGGTTATTTCGGGTTCAATAACCGCGTCCACCGTCTCCTCTATGGTGTCCAGGGTTACGGAGTACCCGTTGTTGCTATGAAGGGTCCAGGGTCGCTCCTGGCCCATTTCACGGATCTGTCCGCTTACCGTGGCCAACTTGGCGACCTCGTGCCAGATGTCTATGGTTACCGTCAGGGGCTGGTGGGCAAGGTGCATTCCGGAGGATCCAGCGGGCAGCCAGGACCTGACCAGCAGAAGACCCTGTCCGGACGAATCAGCCGAGGAGGGGGCAACGTAGACCGTTTTCTGGATCACCTTGGAGGGGTCCTCGACCCTGACTTCCAGCTTTATGTCGTGGGTCTGGTCCAGGTCGAGGGGACCAAGGCTTGGATGCACCAGTTCCTTGAGGAGCAGCCGGTAGATGATGGCCTTCTCCTGAAACAACGCCCCCCCGGCAAACCCTGGCTTTAACACTATTGACCCCGGGTTTATTTCCCTGACCGGTATTTCTTCACCAACGGGCTCTATTTCTTTGCCGACAAAGAGCTGGTCCAGGAGGCCCGGGTCAACCTGTTTTACGTCCAGCACTTTATCGAGGGTGGTAGATGGCTCGGGTTTCTCGTCCCCTCCCGTCTGCCAGGGAAGCCCTTTCTCCCCAATGAGACCCTTCAGCTTCTCCAGGGGGGTGATACTGACCGTCCGGGTCTGGCCGTCCCAGTCCACCCGGGTTCCCAGGGCTTCGCTCACGAAACGCAAGGGGACCAGGGTGCGCCCGTCCTTGACCACGGCCGGAACGTCCAGAGAGACCCTGGTTCCATTCTTGATGGCCCAGTCTCTCCCGACCGGGAGCTCAATGGTCGTGCCACCCTTGCTCGCTTTAACCGTACTGCTTGCCGCATCCCATTCTACCGTGGCTCCCAGGGACTCAAAAATGGTGCGCAGTGGCACCAGGGTACGCCCCTGTTGTGTTACCGGTGGAACATCGAACTCCAGAGCCTCCCCGTTGAGCAGAACTGAAATCCTTGGGTCGGGCTGAGCCCGGAACGGTACCAGGGCAGAGGCCTGTAACGGCATCCCAAGGAGAAAGACGGCCGTAAGCACCCAGCAAAACCACCACTTCAATCGTCGTTTCACCAGCGGTTCCCCCTTTTTGATGGGTTACACCCGGCCACCGGTAGACCAGGCCCCCTTCGTTCAACCCAACGCCTTCACCGCAACTCGACACCGGGGCCGCTTTTGGGTTAAAAGACTCCTGATCGAATCGTGAACTTGTGAATCAACTGATCGCTGTCATCGTAGAGCAGTGCAGCCCCGACGTCCTGTTTCCAAACCTCTTCCTCGCACCATTTCAGGTCTTTCGGCAGGGCTTCACCGGCGCCAGGGCCGCTCCAAATGCGCACCGTCTCACCGGGTCCCAAAACAAAACCATCCGGGAAGACGAAGGCCTGACCTCCTGGCTCAGCCACCAGGCGCCACCCACTCAGGTCGAAGGACCCCTCTGCAGGATTCTTGACGCTTACAACCTCGCCCTCGGTATCAACACCGGTGATATGAATGAGGTAGGGGGAGGGCACCAGAATATAGTCCTTGACATAGACTAGTGGTTTCGTACTCACCTCTCTCCCTCTTCCGTCGGTAGTGAAAATGACGCACCCCCCGCCGGTAGTGAAGAGAACAGTCCCCGATAACTCGACAGGAGCCTTATCCGTACGATGTACCTTGATACCGGCGGCCGACAAGCGGTCGAGAGTGGTTTGAGCCGGGTAGCCGTAGGGGTTGTCAGTTCCCACCGAAATGACGGCAGCTTCCGGTTCCACTGCCTTCAAGAAATCGGCCGAGGTCGAGTCAAGACTACCGTGCCGGCCGACCTTGAGGACTGTACTCTTCAAGGCTTGAGGATACCGGTCCAACATGAGTTCTTCGGCCTCCGTTCCAGCGTCACCCGTGAGGAGAAAACCCTCCTCGCCGTAGGAAACCTTCAAGACAACCGAACCCTCGTCGGCGTTGCCAAAGTTTTCCCCGGCTTTTTCAGGAGGGTGGAGAATATCCACCGTGACACCAGCTGTCAGGTTGATCTTGTTTCCGGCGTACGCCGTCTTAAAGGGGATCCCCAATTCGTTCACCTTATCCAAAAAAGCCCGATAGGTCTGGGCGTCCCCGGGGTTGGCCGTACCGTAGGCCGCCCCGACTTTGAAGTTCTCAAGAACCGCAGTGGCTCCGCCGACATGGTCGCCGTGGCCGTGGGTGACCACGAAGACATCGATCTTCTCGACGTTTTCGCCTTTAAGATAGGTGACCACGTCGTCGGCGACCTGGGTACCTCCGGCGTCAACCAGCATGGTTTTTCCGTCCGGTGCCTTGACCAAGATGGAGTCACCCTGACCGACATCAAGGAAATGAACCTCGAGCAGTTTTTCGCCCGGACGCCGCCACCACGGGCGGGGTGTTATCTTGATCCTTCGGGCCGCCTCGTCCCAGTAAACCCTGGCCCCCATGGCTTCACTTACAAAACGCAGTGGGACCATGGTGCGTCCTTTGATAATCGTGGCGGGGACATCAAGGCTTGTCAGGGTGTTATCAACCCGGGCCTGGGTCTCACCTATGGTTAACAGGACATCGTGGTACCCCTTGACGGCAAAAACCTGCCGGTCCGCCGGCCTCCATTCCACGCGGGCACCAAGACCTTCAAAGATGGCACGCACCGGGACCAGGGTTCGACCGTTCCTGATAATGGGTGGAGAGTCAAACTCAAGCTCCTGATCATTGATCAGGACCTGGATATCGCCCTCGGCCGCGGCCGGATAGGCCACCCCCAGGACCACGACCAGTAGGATTCCGACGGCCGTCCCGAGAGACCACCATAAGTTAATTCGGTGCAGAAAACCCATTAGGCCACCCCCCATGGTGTCGTCGATCAGTACCAGTGGTTACGGCCCGGACCCGCGGGACCACGGGTTCCCACCCGTCCCCGGAGAGCCCGGGCCGCTAAAGACATCGTGTTACCCTCGTGTACAAGTGCCGCCGGTTGAAGGACCGCTGGACACCAGCCCGTTAATCCCCATTGTTTAACAGTGGGAAAAGCTTCTTCCCATCAGTGTTTAACGGTGGAAGATTCTTCTCCAAGTCCGGCCCCAGGATATCGATGGACTTGGTAGCCCCGTCCCACTTCACGGTACTGCCCAGGGCCTCGCTGACGAAGCGCAGTGGAACCATTGTGCTCCCATTCAGGATTTGAGCCGGCTGGGCCAAGGGAACTACCACACCGTTCTTGGCAGCCTGCTTTTCTCCAATCCGCAAGGTAATGGTAGTTCCACCTTTGCTGGCCTTTACCGTTTTGGTGGCCGGGTCCCACTCAACCTGCGCTCCCAGAGATTCAAAAATACCCCGCAGGGGCACGAGGGTCGTTCCGCCGGTGATCACCGGCGGCTGCCGGAAGGACTTCAGTACCCCGCCAATTCTCACGGTGATGTCTGGCTTGACGAGTGTCTCATCAAGTACATTGTTTGGCAGCGCGGGTGGTGTGGGTGTTACAGGGCCAGGCTGAAAAATGATTGGATCACTGATTCGATCAATGGGGAACAGCTTTTCAACCGTTCCCTCAAGAGGAAATCTGAGCTGCTCTATATCACTCGGTATATTAAGTTGGGCAGAACGGAGGTCTATAGGCGGCTTGAAAAACAGCAGTTGTTCTTTTACTATCCCTTCACTCTCGATTGATACCGTGTAGAAGCCAAGCGGCTCATCCGGTACAGTGCCCTCGAATTGGAAAACACTGGCAACGGGTTTGCGGAGTAATTGGGGGAGTACTTCAAAAAGTGGAGGTGATAGAGTAAGACTCTCCGAGGTAGTTAATGCCTCGGCATCGGAGGAACTGTCCTTCGCAAAGAATTCGGAGGATTTCGAGGTGTTCTCAGAATCGAACAGCTCTGAGAGGCTCCCAAGGACTGATGATGTTTCATCCTCTGGCTTGGTCTCTTTAGACCCGGTGGCTGCTGACGCGAAATCGATTACTTGAGCCTTCGTGCGGATAATTTCGGTGGGGAAACCGGGGATTTTTCCGTACTTCAAGACCACTGTTCCAACGTAAGGACCATTCGGAACCCCGGACCCTACATCTTCTCCCGGCAATAACTTGTGGTAAATTGAAGGTGTCGCTCCCCTGTTTTCGATAGTTCCATATATACCGTTGTTCCTAATCTTGAAGTTGATTCTCAAAGAATCCAGGTTCGCATCCACAAGTTCAGACTTCACTGCGTCACCACCACTACTCAGTACCGCCCTAACCTGGTCACCCTTGGTTAGGGGCACGGACAGCTCGAAATTGCCATTATGGGCTGTAACGTGGTGAATCGGCCTCAATGATAAACGATCACCAATTCCCTTAAGTTCTTCCAAATCTTCAATCCCTGCCAACGGCGGCAAGATTCCTTCGGTTCCTGTCGTGTTCTCAAGGTCAAGGCCTGGTTCCAGTTTTGGAGCCTGTGTGTCTTCTGTTTTAGGAATCCGTGCATCTGAATAAATCTCGATATTGATGTTACCAGAATAACCACCAGAAACAGTTCCACTTACTTTATTGTTAAAGGCGTCCGCGGAGACTTCTATGGTTGGCATCATAGGGGTAATCCCTGTGGTTTCCGCTACGGGCTTGGAATCAGCATCGAGCACGGTTACGGAGACGATGTGCCTGGTAGTCAGGTCGCTACCGGTGGGAAACCGAAATTGGAATTCCCCTCTCTCGTTGGTCTGGGTGATACCCTCTAACTCCGCCGGCCGTTGTCCTATGGAATACTGGGTCTCCGGTCCCACTTCAGCCTTAATTCTGAGGCGTATTCCGCCCTCGCGCACTTGGTTCTTTAAGATAACTCCAGACACCCGGTTTTCCACTGCATCCGCCTCGGTTATCTTTATTTCATACCTGGGGTCTGTACTGCCGTTGACTGATACCTTATCTCCCTCCGTCGGCCCCCATCTCCTGCTGACGAGGTCTTTCCTGAACTCAAATATTACGTATTTTTCATCGAAGGCATAAGCGTCCAGGTTCGTGAAGAACCCGGCGCTGACCGACCCCTCGTTGACTGTCACGTGTCTCCCATTCTTAAGCCGTGTCTCAAAATAGACGGCTAGGTTTGCGTCAAGTCCGAGCCAGAGCTGCAACGCGGCTATGTCATAGTTCAAGACCGAGAGCCCCAGCTGTGGGACTGCCGCCGCGAAAGCCTTGAGCCTGCCATCCGCCACCAGCCCAAAGTCAAAGCATTTGTTTTCATAATCCCCGAAAGGCCCAACGTAGTAGGGAACGGTCGCCACCGCTTTGGCCACGAGGCCGGTGGACAGTTCACCGTTTGTTTGCACTTTAACCTCGACCGAGAGTCTTCCATCCAGGCCGAGGACCAAGTAGACTCCAATTCTCAGGTGCCCAATTTCCCTTCCGTTGACCTCAACGGGAACCTCGTAGCCTGCTATCAACGTTGGAATGACGGATTGAACTTGAACGTCACCATCTAATGAAAAGTTCCCTTCAGCAATCATATCAATCTCTATTCTGGCTTCCTGCGTCACAAGCCCTATGTCGATTTCCGGCGTCACTTTTGGCCTTGAGAGCTTGATGTATCCGTTTACCGTGATAGTAGCCTCACCGCTGGTCCCCTTGGAAATGCCGTGCAACTTGTGCCCTTCTTGTTCATCCTCGGCTTCCTGGCCTCCGAACCTCCCATGAAGCTCGAGATTGACGATTTGAAACGTCGCCCAGACGTCTTCCCCGCTGAGCGTTGAACAACCCTGCGAGGTAATCGTTGAAGCCGTCATCGCCGTTGCAGCGGCACTTGGGGCATGTGTCACTCCGGGGGCCAAGTACGAAAGGTTGCCGTGTTCAAGTGCAATGGTTTGCTTGGGTATTCTGAAGCGCCTAAAGACTTCCTCAAAATCGGGAGCGACGACGTGATAAACGCCCTCGGTGGTGCTCCGGTCCAACACCCTGAAGGCGGTCTCTCGGACCGGGTCAACGTAGACTTTCCCTACCTCGGGGGTGAAGAAAACCTTATCTGTGTCAATGATAAGTTTCTTCGCATTGAAGGGAAGGTTAGGCTTCTCCGAGCCTTCAAGCGTCTGCGGGGATAACAGCAAGCCCTGTTCCCCGGTGGAGGGCGGCGTAGTTGGAAGCGAAGATGGAGTTTGACCTGAGAATACGTCCTCCAAGTACCTGTACTTTTCCCAGTCGATCTGTATTGGTTCGAACCTGTAATCTACACCCTCCGGGAGCCATTCCACATTATCCTGCAGCTTGTACTCAACGTTCGTGATGCGCGCGACTTCTTCTCTGGACCCCGCTGCTGCAAAGGCGGTACCCGAAATTGGTAAGATTGCTGGAAAAATGATCAAAATAGCCAGGGTTAAAGTCGCAAACTTCTTAAACATCCAAAGATACCTCCTGAAGGGGATTTTCTACGTTTTGACAGAGGCTTCGCCCCGCCCGCTCCTTTAGAAAACTACCCGGGGGTCCAGCCGGCCCCCGGGTATCTAATAGGCCTAACTGCTCGGCAAGAGATATGATTCTCTCTCCCCGCCTCTTACTGAGCCAGCGGATCTCCGAACCGTCCCAGCATCCGCACGAGCATCGTCGCTGCCTCGGCACGGCTCGCCTTGTTCATTGGGCCGAAGTTGCCTTCCGGGTAGCCGGTAATGATGCCCTGCTGGGTGGCGGCCGCTACGTACCAGCGTTTGTCCGCGGGAATGAGGTCGGCATCGGTGAAATCAAGGGGCCCTGCACCGCTTTCTTCCAACCCCATGGCCCTCGCCACGGCGACGGCGATCTCGAGCCTGGTGATCTCCCGGTCCGGTTCAAACCTGCCGTTCTCGTACTCCGAGGGATCGATGATCCCCAGCTCCTCGCAGAGCGCCAGGTAGCCCGATGACCAGTGGCCGGCGGTGTCGGTGAAATAGGGGGTTGGCGCTGGGTCTGCAACGAAGGTTTCCATCTGGCCGTCTACCTCCCAGTTGTTCTGGCTGAGGACATAGACGGCGTACAAGGAGCGGACAATAAAGGTCATGAACTCGGCCCGGGTGAGGGTTTTCTGGGGCTTGAAGAGGTTGCCCGGATACCCGTTGGTGATCCCGCGCTGGACCAGCTTATTGATGTTGTCACGGGCCCAGTGGCCGGCGGTGTCCGTAAAGCTAATTTCTCCCTGTCCCTGTTGGGACGGTTGTTCAGCCCCGAAATCCCCGGTCAGGGGCAACGGGGCTTCCGCATAAGCCTCCCCTTGACCGGTCGTATCGGTGATCCCGCTGCCTTCGGCCACCCCGATGGAGCTTTCCCCTACAATGAGGTCCACCCCGGAGGTATCCCCGAAAAGGACGGCCAGGACATCCCCGTATTCTTCCTCATCCTCGGGTTCAAACCAGGCGAGCTCCTTTTGTCCTTGGCCCCAGGAGCCCCCCGTCACTGGGAAAACGGCCGGGAGTTCATCGGCCTCAATTTCCGGTTTATTGGTCGTACGATCGAAAACCAGGAGCACCGCCTTCCCGTCAGCTCCCAAGTCACGGGCCACGGCACCGATGAGGAGCGGACCGGCCGCAGTGGCTTGTTCCACCCCGAAATCCCCCACCAAGAGCACCGGGTTGCCCTCGATCACGGCGGACTGCCCACTTGGGTCTGCAATTTCACTCTCTTCGGTTACACCGATGGTGGTCTCCCCTGGGACCAGCTCCACTCCAGATTCCGGGCCGAAGACAACCGCCAGGATATCACCGTAGTCGGCACCTTCTTCGGGAGGGAACCACTGGCACTCTACACCCCTGGTACCCCAGTTTCCCCCGGTCACGGGGAAGTAAGAGGGTAATCTCCTCGGTGAAATCTCGGGACGGTTAGTGACGGAATCGAATATGAGCAGGACCGCGTCACCCTCAGCTTGCAAGTCAAAGGCCTGGGCCCCGATGAGTTGGGGTGGCGGCGGGCCTTGAGCAGGAGGACCGAAGGAACCGCTCACCACCTGGGAGCCACCGCCGGCTGCCCCTTCGGTACCGGTAATACCGCTCGCCGCCGCAACTTCAACCATGGTGGTCTCCGGCACCAGGTCTGCTCCCGACGGATCGGTAAAGACTATGGCCAACGTGTTACCCTCGATTCCCTGGTCGGGCACGGGATCCAGCCAGATTAGTTCTTTGGTCCCGGTTCCCCAGCTGCCTCCGGACAACGGGAAGGCCTGGCTTAGAGAACGGGGGTCAATTTCCGGTTTATTGGTGATGTTGTCAAACACCAGAAACAGCACATCACCCACGCTCAGTCCCGGGTTCTCCCCGTTATCGGCGGCAAAGGCGAGTAAAAGCTGGGGCCCGGGGGTAGCCGGTTCACCAGCCTGACCTTCGGCAGGAGTCGCCACCAGGATCTCGCCCGAGGGGTCAAGGACTGCTTCGGCAAACCGGGCATTGAGTCCGGCCTCGGTGATAAAGGGGGTGAAAATGGGTGTTTCAGAGGGACTTTCCCCGGTCCCACCTATGGTTGTGTCCCCTAGAACCTTCACAAAGTCACCAATTTCGGAGGCTACGGACGGAATGAAGGGGGTAGTGCCTCCGCTGTCTGGCTGGGGGGTGGTGGCCGGGAGTACCGAACCGAGGTTAAATGTCAGGTCCAACATCTCCTTCTTGGAGATGCCTCCCGTTTCGTCCCCAGCCGGCTCCTTGACTCCACCGAAGGGCACCTCGAAGAAGTCGCTAAGATCTACCTTGGGGGTAAAGAAACCCCCACTGGTCTTAGCACTAACTAGGTTGGAAGCCGAAGACTCTCCGAAAGAATTGTACGCCTTGACGACGAAGTAGTATTTCGTCCCAGCCGAGAGACCGGTGATGGTGATCCTGGTTCTGCTGGTGCTTTTTTTCCTCGGGTTGGCGGGCAGAGATTGTGAGGTCAATGAAGTGGAGTAGTAGACGTTAAACCCGTCAGCCGAGCCGCTGTGGGTCCAGGACAGGGTTACCGAACTGTCGGTGGTGCCGGTAACCTTCACGTTGGCGGGAGCAGCCAGGAGGTTAATCACCCCCGGTGTCGTCGGAGTAGTATCAATTAAGACGTTATCATCCAACTTTGGAACGACAGGAGTTAGGACGGTGCTACTGGAGGTGGTGGCATTCACCAGGTTGGAAGCAACGGATTCTCCGAACGAAT
>SESX01000046.1 GCA_004367365.1 Candidatus Acetocimmeria pyornia | reverse complement strand
AACCAGCCGTCGAGGGTGTAGCCTTGGCCGGAAGCGTCCGGCGGTGGCGGGAGACCATCGGCGACATCGACCTCTTGGCTGCCAGCCGGGAACCTGACCGGGTGATGAACTTCTTTACCGGCCTACCGGTGGTAGAGAGGGTTCTGGCCCGGGACAGCACCACATCCAGTGTGGTGGTTGAGACGGGATTTCAGGTCAACCTCAGGGTGGTTGAACCCCGGTCTTTTGCCACCGCCCTGCAGTATTTTACCGGTTCGGTGGACCACAACCTCCAGCTGAGGAGACTGGCCACGGAAAAGGGGTTCAAGCTTTCCGAGTATGACCTCGAAGATGCCGATGGTGGTAAGGTTTTGATTCGGGAAGAGGCTGAAATCTACGCACGGTTAGGACTACCATTTATCCCGCCTGAACTTCGGGAAGGAAGGGGCGAGATCGAAGCTGCAATAGAGGGGCAGCTGCCAAGACTGGTGGAACCCGGTGATATCAAGGGTGACCTTCATGTACACACCAGGTGGAGCGATGGGGCCTGTGAGATCGAGGAAATGGTCGAAGCGGCTCGTAAGAAGGGATACCAGTACCTGGCCATCTGCGACCATTCAAAGTCCCTGGCTGTAGCCAATGGTCTTGATGAAAAGAGGCTGGCCCGCCAGCGGGAAGTGATCGCTGAGTTGAACCAGCGCTACGATGATTTTACGGTTCTCGCCGGGGTGGAGGTAGATATCCGTAAGGACGGGACCCTGGACTTTCCGGATGAGGTCTTGGGTGAACTGGATATTGTGGTGGCATCCATTCATACCGGCTTCGGACAGGGCCGGGAGGAGATAACCCGCCGGGTTTTCGCTGCCCTGGACCATCCCCTGGTTGATATCCTGGCCCACCCGACGGGGCGCCTGATGGGGAAACGCCGGGGCTACGAGGTGGACCTTGAGGCGGTTATTGCCAGGGCGGCTGAGAAGGGGAAGGTTCTGGAGATCAACGCCTCACCCGACCGGCTGGACCTGTCGGATGTCTACGTCAGGAAAGCTGTCCAACAAGGGGTCCCGGTGGTTATAAACACCGATGCCCATTCGATTTACGCCCTGGACGACATGGTGTTTGGTATCGCCGTGGCCCGCCGCGGTTGGTGTGAAAAAGGAGACGTCATCAACACTCTGCCGGTGGTGGAGCTCCTGGAGTGGCTGGGTGGAAGAAGGCGTGGGCTAAAATAGGGCCAATGAGGAGATATGCGTGGTCAAGCTGGATTTGGCAGGTGATGACCGGTGCGAAGAACCCTCAAGCAGGTTTGGGCACTAAGAAAAGAAGGGCGTCTTGAAGACGCCGCGCTCCTCCTGGTGGATGCCCTTGACCAGGGTAAACATCCGGTTTTGCTTTCCAACCTGGCTGATGTCTTGTTGACCCGGGGGCACCGGCAGGAGGCAGTAAGGCGTGCGGAAGAGGCCCTGCAGATGGACCCGCGGAACGACCAGGCCCATGCGGTCCTGGGCCGGGCGGCGGAAGCCCAGGGACTGTTCCAGCAGGCGGCCGAACATCTCAAGCAGGCCCTGGAACTCAACGAGCGGGAGTTTTATGTCGTGTCCCTCGCCCGCATTCTTGAGAAGGACGGGAAAGTAGGCGAGGCCATCGGTATCATGCAGGATTGGCTCGAACAACATCCAGAGGGCCTCAGGGTGCAAAAGGCCCTGTCCCGTCTCTACAGTAAAACAGGGAAAAAGGAACGTTCAGAGGAGGTCCTGGCCCTGGCCTCTTCCGAAGACCCTGCCCTTTATGCCGAGAGGATTAAGATGCGCCTGGCCGACCTGAAGCCCGAGGAGGCGATCCGGAAGCTGGAGCCACTGCTTGCCGTCGGCTCGCGCAGGAATAACCCCCATCTCCATCTCTTGCTTGGAGACCTCTACCGGCGGGTGGAGATGGAAGAGAAGGCTCTCTGTGCCTACCGTGAGGCCTTGAACCTCAGACCGGATGACCCCTACATCCTGGGGCAGGTGGTCTATTCCTTGCGGCGCTGCGGCCGGAAAGAAGAAGCATGGCCCCTGCTGGTTGACCTCGTCAAGAGGCGGCCCCAGGACCCGGTAGCCCGCCGGTGCCTGGAACGGGACGCCCGGGTTCTAAACCGGGTGGAGGAGGCCTGCAAAGTGGTGGACGGGCTTTGCCGCTCGCATCCGGGAATAGGTGAACTTTTCGGGTTAAGGAAGAGGCTAAAGAAGGGGCTAGAAAAAGCGCTGGGCTAGAAGGTTTTGGGGGAGATGGCAAGGTGAAGGGACTGACCGTTGGTGACCTGATTAAAGTACCGCCGGTAAGAACGGTAATCCAAATGGCTGACCTGGAGGATGAAAGCCTCCGGCGTCAGCTGGTAGAAACCTTTGTCCTGACTGAAGAGGTCAAGTTTACCCTGAAGACCATCCTGAAAATGGTGTCCGCTGGTCAAGGACAGGGCTTTTTTGTTATTGGCAACTACGGGTCAGGCAAGTCACACCTTCTGACGGTCTTGAGTATCCTCCTGTCCGGTGGGGCTGAGGTCGAACCCCTGTCAGACCCGGAACTGGTGCGGTGGGCCCACGAGGTCCGCGGCATCTTACCGGTCAACATCTCCCTGGTTGAACACAACAGCCGGGAAATCTTGGAACAGGTCCTCCTCCAGGGGGCGGGGCAAGCCCTGGGCGTTGCGAGGGATGAAATTCAGGCCTGGCTGCAGGGTTCACGGAGTGAAGCCTGGGACCAGGTGCTGCGGAGGCTGAAGGATGGCGCGTACCGCGGGCTATTCTTTTTCGTGGACGAATTATCTGAGTTCTTGAAGGCCAAGCCGGATGGACGTCGATTTAACGAGGATGTCCGTTTCTTGCAGTATCTAGGCGAACTCTCGGCCCGTCTTCCCTTATGGATTCTGGCCTCCCTCCAGGAGCGCCTGGAGGATACCGGGGAGATTCACCCGGGTGTTTTCAACAAGATTAAGGACCGTTACCCGGTTCGCTTTCAATTGTCCGGGGAGCATATCAAGGAGATCATCGCCCGGCGGCTGGTAGAGCACAAAGAGGGGGCCGTTTCAAAGATTGCCGCTGTGTACGAGGCTCTCACCGAAGCCTTCGGCAGCCTCTCCTTCTCACGGGAGGAATTTATCAGCCTCTACCCGGTTCACCCCGGAACAGTGGAGCTTCTGGATGAGTTGAAACCATTCTTTTCTCAACACCGGGGCATCATTGACTTTGTCCATTACCGCCTAAAAGGGGACCCCACAAGGAGGATCCCCGGTTGGCTCGAGAAGCCAGCTGCTGCCCTGTTGGGCCCCCATTTCATCTTCGACCACTTTCGAAACCGGATCCGCGAGATGGTAGAGACCAACCCTTACAGCGAGAAGGTAATGCGGTACTTCGAAAAAGAGGTCCCCCGTCTCTTTGAGGACCGGGAGCGCCAGGAAATAGCCCTGGGGTTGGTTAAGATCATGGTGTTGGGTGCTATTTCCCCCCACGAGAGACGGTTTTCGGTCCGGGAGCTAGCCGACTTCATGCTCCACCCGGTAACCGACCTCGACCAGGAGGTTAACTACGAATACGCGGCCGAGATCCTGGAGGATTTGAAACGGACCGGGACCTACATCACCGTGGAAGAGGCCGGCGCTACCCTGGCCAGAAAGTACTACATTGATCTCAAGGCAGATATCGGGGTGGCTGTGACCCGAAGGTTGGAATACATCGAGAGCACCTTTTTTGAAGAAGACCGTCGGCTAATTACCAGGTTCCTGCCCCTTATGACTGGGGCCAGGCTTCCCCTGGCGTCGCTTTCGACACGGGAGGAAGGCAGTGTGGAGGTAACCTGGCAGAACACCAGAAGAGAGGGCCGGCTGGTACTCAAGTTTCTCTCCGATGTCCCTGAAGACGAGGTCACGGCCTGTGCGGAGGAACTTTCCACGACCGAGAAGGATTTTGCCCTCTACCTGGCCCTTCCCGAAGGGAACCTGAAGGGTGAACACGAACGCCTCCAGTCCTACCTTTTGGAATGTCCATGTGGAGAAGGATTTGCCTTCTGGCTGCCGCGGGAGATGACCGGTGAAGAGGCGGCCCTCTTGCGCCGGGCCTTGGCCGTTCTCCTGCTTCTGAACGATGTTGAAGGAGATGGCAGTGACCGCGGGCAACAAGTGAGGGATTACCTCAAGTCCCTTTTCCAGGAGAAAGAAGAACCGGTCCGTTCCCTTTTTGAGCGCTTGTTTTTCGAGGGGACCATCCAGGGACAGGACTGGTCCATTGAGCCGGAAACAATCAGCCACCTGGGTTTTGAGGAAGCGGTCCAACGGTTGGCCGGCGAGATCCTGAACCGACGCTTCCCGCGCCACCTGGAGTTTCAGCCACGGGGTGACCTGGTTACCTCCGGGTTGGTCCGGCGGGCCATTGAGGCGGTGGCTGGGGAAGGGGTTGTCTCGGACCTGGAGCACGGAACCAAGATGGCCGTGGAAAACTATCTTTTGCCCCTGGGCCTGGCCCGCCGCAAGGGTCAAGGGTATGAACTTGTGGTTGAGCCCCAGGGCAATGCACTGGTCAAGACCTTCCTGGACACGATGGGGGAAAAAAAGGAGGCCGAGAGGCTTTACTGGGACTTGCGCAAGGGCGTGTTCGGTCTTTCCCGGCCGGTCTTTCAGACCCTGGCACTGGTTCTGCTCAAGAGTGGGGTGATCAGTGCCTTCAAAGGCAACCGGAAGATCAACCCAGGAGACATCTCACCGTACAGCCTGAACAGGGTTCACGAGTTCGGTCAGGGCAGCCTGATCCGCCCGGAGTTTCAGGAAATCTTGAAAGAAGTGCCTTTTATCCCACCGCGGCTGAAGAGAGTCCCGGTAACCTTTGCTTCCCAACAGGCCCTGTGGGACTATCTTGTCGGGCTGCGGCGCCAGTGGGCTGAAGACCTGCCCGCCTTGCAGCGGCAAATCAACGAAGTCAGGGACTACCAGGGACTCAGGGCCCTGGATTGGCAGGAGATTGACCGGGACCTTGAGGACTGGGCCGGGTTTCTGGAGGAGGTGAAGATTTCCTATTCGTCCCAGGAGGGTCTGGAGCGGGCCCTGGCTGCCTACCGTTCCCGTCCATACCTCCCCCGGAGCTACCAGCGGGTGACCTCTTTGCAGGGTTTTCTCACCGAGAGATTGCGACCGTACTTGGCCATTTACGGGTACCTGCAGGAAGTTCGGCCCCTGCCCGGTACCTACCACCACCTGAAAGAAGGTTTTGACCTTCTGTGGGGGCTGATTTCCCGGGAAGATTTTGTTTTTGATGATTCAGTATGGAAAAAGCTTGAGGAAGAATTTCGAATGTGGCAGAAACTATATGGCACCGAGTACCGCCGGGAACACGAAAAATGGAAGGGACAGGCGAGGTTTAAGCCCTTCAGAGAGCTCTTGAATTCCGAGACATACCGGTTGCTGGAACTTTGGGGAGGGCTTGAAGGTGTGGTGGTTGACCATGACTTTATTGCCGTTCGCCGCCAGATCTACGAGGTACTGGAAGCCCAGTGCCGGCATCTGGATGAAGGAAGGTTGAAGGAGCGCCCCTTCTGTTCTTGCGGTTTTCGCCTTGGGGAGCGTACACCTCTCCCCGCCCCCTCCAACCTGGTGGTTCTCATGGAGAAAGGGCTCCAGGATTACCTGGCAGCCCTCAAGGAACCGGATGCCAGGGAACGGATTGAAACCTACTTGGCCGGGCTCGAAACAGTGGGACGCCGGAAGCCGGCTGCAGCGGTGCGAGAACTCCTGCAGCTCGACCCACAAGGTGCGACCATCCCCCGGTTGAGCAAGGTCCTGAACCGGAAGGTGGTCTCCCTTCTCAACGAGGCCCTCAAGGGTCGACAGGTGGTTGAGACCCGGTACCTTGAGGACCTGCAAGAGCTGTTGGTGGGACGGGTCTACCACCCGGACCGGTTGCTGGGGGTAGTGCGTCGCTGGTTGGAGGGTGATGGGAAGAGGGATGATGTCTTTATCCGGGTGGAGAAGAAGCGGCCAGGTTGGATTTCCCTGACAGAAGTGACCAGGAATGATTTCCCCCGGTTGCAGGACCGGTTGCCCGAAGAAATCTTACCCCAGGTAGCAGTCATCGTGTGGCGGTTGCTTTTGACCAAGAAACCGGACCAAGTCCAACCAGCCCTGGAGCGGCTGGGCTGGCCAGTGGACCAGAAGACGGCTCAAGAGCTATCTTCCCTGGTGGATGCCACCCTGGGCAGCGGGCTTGTTGCACAGGAAGAGGTCACTTCCCTGGTGCGGAAGGTAGATGCCGAATACGGTTCCCGCCTCCTGGAAGTACTGGTCGGGGAAGGGTTTCCGGCTGAAAAGCTGTGGCAGGAAGTAATGGAGGAACCCCTGTTCAGGAGCGTGGTATTGGAGGGAACCAGGCGCCTGGTTTTGGCGGTGTGGGAAGGCATCCGGTTCAACAGGCCGGCAGTGCGGGAGAGTACCACAACTGTACCACAGGTCTTAGAAGAAGAGCTCACGCCTTTGAAGGAAGAGGCGGCGGACTTGGTCGACCTGCTGGAGAGGGCGAAAGCGGCTGGGGATGACCTGGTGGGCCTGGTAAAGGGTGGAGTGCCAGGGGCGACTACACTCTCTGGTTGGGTGAGGGCTTACACCGAAAGGGTTTCCCCGGTGGACATGCTTTTGGTTGAGCTGGTGAAGACCTTGAAACGCGGTGGGTGGCTGGACCTGGTGGTGATGAAGGCCTGGGAGGAACGGGTCCGGGCTGCGCAGGCCGAGTTTCGGGAACGCTTCAGGTCCTTTCACCGGCAGCTTCCAGGGCGTCCTGTCCGGCTGGAGGAACTCCTCTCTCGGGTCGCGGCCGGTCCGGCGCGGGAAGCTGCGGGGCTTCTCTTCATCATTCTAGACGGGGTTCGCGTGGATGTCTGGCGTGTCGTGACGGCTGACCTCACCACCGGCGGTGGGAATGGTGCCTGGCGGTACCTGGGTGAAGGATTTCACTGGGCCCGGGTACCGACCAATACCGAAGTCCAGATGGAAGCCCTGCGGCCGCGGGTGGGGGAGATTGTTGATGGTAATGAGGAGCTGTTACCTGTTTTCAAGGAAGGGCCCGAAGTCTTAGAGTCCTTCGATCTCAAGCGGTTCAAGGAACAGGCCCTGGTAATAAAGTTCGATTTTGCCGACGCGCGTACCCATACTTCTCGTGAAGACATCCTGACCTTGAGCGGTGAGCTGAAGCGCAGGTTCGATGAGCTCGTTGCCCCAGTCTTGGGAGCGGTTCCCTCGGACTGGGCTGTTCTTCTCGCTTCAGACCACGGTTTTGTAGAGAACCCTGATTATCAAGAAGAGAATAAATACAAGGTTTCGAGATACCAACACGGCGGAACCAGCCCGGAGGAAGTAATCACGCCCTGGCTCTTGATCCAGAAGGGATAACCTGGTGCTGTTTTTCAAGACGGCGGCCGCGCCCTTTCTTCCTTGAGCTTGGGGTGTTACAATAGGGCCAAGACCCGGAATATGGTTGGTGAACCTAAACCATAATATTCAGGGGTGGTGCCAGTCTTTTCGGGACCTGGAATGGGGGGCGTCGCTGTTGGAGGTCTTGAAGGAATTACCGGTCATCTTTTACCGTACACTGCTCCTCTACGGGATCGCCCTTGTTGTTTTCCGGCTCATGGGTAAGAGGTCGGTGGCCAACCTGGCTCCCTTTGACTTGGCCGTGATCATCATCATCGGTGAAGCGGCGGCGATCCCCATGGAAGACCCAAAGATGAGCCTGCTTCGGGGGATCTTACCCATCTTGATCCTGGGGGCGCTCCAGATTGGGTTGTCTTATGTAAATGTTTTCTGGAGGTCAGTGGAAAAGCTTTCCCAGGGGACTTCTACCCTCCTGGTCAGGAACGGGAAGGTCTTGAAGAAAAACCTCTTCAAGGAGCGGGTCACCACCACTGACCTGATCATATTCTTGCGCGAGAAAGGGATCGACGACATCAATGAAGTCGCTGAGTGCCGGCTCGAGCCAACCGGGGAAATCAGTGTCATCAAAAGGAAGGATGCCCAGAGCCTGACCCCGAAGGATCTGAAGGAAAGGACGATTTCGGACTTAGACATGATTGCCAGGCAAGCCTCCCTGAGGCTCAAGGAGAACCTGGAGGAGACCTTGAGCCGGCATTCCAGGCAGAAAGCCTCCCGGGGGAAGACCACCTTTATGGAACCCGGACCCGAGGCCTCGATACCGGAACGTGACCGGTTTTGATGAGGGCAGGATAGGCCACCGGGTTATCTTTTCAGTGCGGCAACGTGGTTTAGAAGGTGAGTGAAATGCAGGTCACCATGGTTTTCGTGGATGGTTTGGGGTTAGGGGAAGCGGATCGGGAGTTAAACCCGGTTCTATCGGCCCGGACCCCCTTTTTGGACGAGGTTTTAGGAAAAGAGGGTCTTACCAGGGGCGCGGGTACTTGGGAAACCGAAGCTGCCGTGGTGGTCCCGACCGACTCGAGGCTGGGGGTCCCGGGACTTCCGCAGAGTGCAACCGGTCAGGCTGCCCTCCTTACCGGGCAGAATGCCGCCTCCTACATGGGCCGTCACGTCAATGCCCTTCCCACAAGCCGGCTCAAAAAATTTATCAATAACTACAGCCTTTTCAAACAACTAGTTAAGGCCGGGTTCAGGGTTACCTTTATCAATGCCTACCGGGATGAATTCTTCGTGGATATGCCCGCAGGGAGGTACCGGCCTTCAGTGACCACGGTGGCGGTAATGAGCGCCGGTCTGCCTTTCAGAACCATGGCTGACCTTGCAGCAGGTGAGGCTGTTTACCATGATATTACGAACGAAACCCTCGGGGAGCGGGGCTACCAGGTTGAAAAGGTTGAGCCGGAGCTGGCGGGAGCCAGGATGGCAGCCATAGCCAGGGATTATGATTACGCCCTCTTTGAGTTCTTCCTGACTGATGTTGTTGGGCACAAGCAGGACAGGGTCAGGGCGGAGAAAACCGTAGAAACCCTGGACCGGTTCTTGGGGTCCCTGGTCCGAAACACCAACCTGGACCGCCGCTTGATCCTGGTGGCCAGTGACCACGGCAACATTGAAGACTTGACCACAAACACCCATACTACCAACCCGGTCCCAACCATTTTCTTTGGTCTGGATCCCGGTTGGAGAGGTTTGTTGGCAAAAAAGGTTCGTTCCCTGGTGGATATTGCTCCACTGATCGTGACCTTTCTTTACGAGGGGAGAAACCAGGCTGAGGGGATGAAAAGGGGGGCCTACTAGGATTGCTTAAAGGGAAAATCTTCGAAACAAGCTTGGGATGGGTAGGGGTGGTTGCCGGTGAGCGGGGGATCAAGGCGGTCACCTTACCTGTGCCGTCCCGGGAGGAAGCGGAAGAGGCCCTAAAGAAGCGGGTGGGCGGTGATTGGGAGGTAGAGCCGAACTTCCTGGGGGAGGTTGAAGAGGGGATCCGGGCTTACTTGAGTGGGAAGACGGTCCAGCTGGATTACCCCCTTGATACTGAAGGGTTAACCCCTTTTCAAAAAGAGGTCTTGGCCCTTTTAAAAGGTGTTCCCTACGGCAGGACAGTAACCTACCGCTGGCTGGCCGAGCAGGTGGGCCGGGCCCGTGCTTCTAGGGCTGTGGGACAGGTGATGGCACAAAACCCTTTCCCGTTACTTGTACCGTGTCACCGCGTTTTGCGCAGTGACGGCTCACTGGGAGGGTTTGGTGGTGGACTGGATCTTAAGAAAAGGCTTCTGAAACTGGAAGGGGTGGCGGTTTAGCCCTTTAGGTGTTTTCCTCGGGGGACTGGCCTAACCTGTGACCCTTCTTGCTCCAGAGCGACCGGGGGTGCAACCTCTTGTTTCATGCTTCTACGAAAATGCCCCAACGGCGCCGGCCTTCCTTCGCCTGCCCGTTCGTTGTATCCATGATGTAGACTGCAGCAACCAGATTGTTGGATTTTCATCCTTCGTGGTGCCGCCCCTTGTGGCGGCATGAAGCACTACTAACATTTGGCTTGCGGATTGAATTCTGGGCTGCGCAGAGAGTGCCACCCGATGAAACCTCTTTGTAAAGGCTGTGTGGCGCCGCCCTGGAAGGCGGCACGGGCGACAGCCCTTTTTCTTTTTGCTATAATGATCAAAGGGATTTCCGTGCCGCTTTTTTCGGCACCATTTGTGACCATGGAACGGCCCCGTGGGGCTTTTGCACAGGGGTGTACGGTAGAAAGGTGGAACCGGTCTTGAATGAAAATACCCTGCGTAAACTTGAGTTCGACCGCATCAGGGAGATGCTGGCGAAGCATGCCTCGACCACCAGGGGAAAGGAACTGGCTCTAGACCTTTACCCTGGGACTGATACCCGTACCATCATCCAGGTGCAGGCTGAAACGACCCAGGCGCGACGGATCTTGCAGGTCAGACCAGAGGTGCCCCTGGGTGGTATCCGGGACCTGAGGGGTGTGTTGAAACAGGCCCGGTTGGGTGGTGTGCTGGAGCCGCACCAACTACTGGATGTAGCCGATACCTTGGTCGGGGGGCGGAGGTTGAAGGGTTTCCTTCTGGGGCTGGAGGGGACGGCTCCCTTGTTGGCTGCCCGGGCCGTGGGCATCAGGGAGTTCCCTTTCCTGGAGGAAGAAATCAAGAGGTGTATCGGGGAAGAGGGTGAGGTTAAGGATGATGCCAGCCCTGAGCTTGCCCGTCTGCGGCAGAGGATGAGGACCCTCAAGAACCGTATCCGCGAGAAGCTGGACGCCCTGACCCGTTCCCCGGAACTGCGCAGGTATCTCCAGGACCCCATTGTCACCCTCAGGCGGGACCGCTACGTGGTTCCTGTCAAGGAAGAATATCAGGACCGGGTTCCCGGTGTGGTACATGACCAGTCGGCCAGTGGGGCGACCCTGTTTATTGAACCAATGCCCGTGGTCCGACTGGGAAATGAGCTGCGTGCCGTTGAATCCCGGGAAAGAAAAGAAGTGGAAAGGATCCTGGAGAACCTGAGTCGTGAGGTGGCGAACCAGGAAAAGGCCCTTGCGGAAACCCTGAAGATTCTCGCTGAACTGGACCTGATTTTTGCCCGGGGTTCCTTGAGCCTGGCCCTTTCAGCCGTTGAACCTGAATTTAATGATGAAGGATGGATCGACATCAAGAAGGGACGCCACCCCCTCTTGGGTGGGGTAGCGGTACCGGTGGACATCTACTTGGGTAGGGATTTTTCTACGATGGTGATCACTGGGCCCAACACCGGAGGAAAAACAGTAACCTTGAAAATGGTGGGGCTGCTGGTCTTAATGGCTCAATCTGGCCTTCACGTACCGGCCGACCCTGGAACCAAGCTGGCGGTTTTTGATTCGGTCTTTGCGGACATTGGTGACGAGCAGAGCATCGAGCAGAGCCTGAGTACCTTCTCGTCCCATCTGAAGAACATCATCCAGATCATCAACAACCTCACCGAACGGTCCCTGGTTCTCTTGGATGAACTCGGGGCCGGTACCGACCCCGCCGAAGGGTCGGCCCTGGGTATGGCCATCTTGGACTATCTTCTGGAGCGGGGAGCCCGCACCATTGCCACTACCCATTCCAGTGAACTCAAAACCTATGCCTACCAGCGTGACCGGGTCGAGAATGCGTCGGTGGAATTTGACCCCAAAACCCTGAGACCCACCTTCCGGCTCCTCATCGGTCTCCCCGGGCGCAGCAACGCCTTCCAGATCGCGTCCAGGCTCGGGCTGCCCGAGGGGATCGTCTCCAAGGCCAGGGCGTGCATGGGTGAAGACCGGCTCCAGGTAGATGCCCTCATCGAGGAAATAGAGACCAACCGGCGCCGGGCGGAACAGGAGCGCAAAGAGGCTGAACGAGACCGGGAGGTCATGGTTCGCTTGAAAAGGGACCAGGAGGAAAGACTCCGCTCCTTGGAGGAGAAAAGGAGGCAAATCCTCCAGGAAGCCTACGAGGAGGCCAGGGCTATCGTGCAAAAGGCACGACAGGAAAGCGAAGAAATTCTGGCCGAGCTCAGGAAACTACGCGCGCAACAAGAGGCCAGGGAGGCCGAAAGGGCCTTACAGGCAGCCAGGACAAAGTGGAAGGCACGCCTCGAGCAGGTGGAGGAGGGCATGGAGGAACTGGCGCCAAACAGGGAAGAGCCGGTCCCACGGGACCTCAAACCAGGAGAGACCGTCTTTATCTTGAGCTTGATGGACACGGGCCTGGTTCTGGAAGGCCCGAAGGAAGACGGCCGGGTCTTGGTCCAGGCCGGGATCATGAAGGTCGACGTGCACCTGAGGGAGCTTCGGCGTGTCAAAGGGACGTCAGAAGAACGGAGCAAAAAAAGCGCCGGTGTCACCAGCCTGACCCGGTTGAAGAAACTCAAAGCCCAACATGTGGCCCCAGAGGTTCACCTCCGAGGCCTGACAGTTGACGAGGCCCTGGCAAAGGCGGAGAAGTTCTTGGATGATGCCTGTTTGGCCGGGCTGAAGGAAGTGAAGGTGATCCACGGCAAGGGTGCTGGAATTCTGCGCCGGGAGGTGGTAAAATTTCTCGACGCGCACCCGCTCGTTGTTTCCTACCGTCCCGGGGAGCAAAACGAGGGCGGAGAAGGAGTAACAATAGTTAGGCTGGACTAAAGCCGTCTATTAGGTGGCCGGCGCGGTACGAACCGTGCTCCTTGGGCTCGAGCCTGGTCATTGTGATCCTGAGTTTTGCTTGCCCCCGGTAACGATGAGCCGCCCTCTCAGCTCTTTCACCTGGCCGTCCCCGGTTCCGATGATCTCGACCTTAAAAGTGAAGACACCTGCTTTATCAGGCCTGATTTCTACCGTGGCAATGCTCTCCCGGGCAATCACGGCACTGACGCCGAAAGAGGGGAAGCTCAGCCGGTGGTCAACCTGGCTCGTCACCCGGAGGCGCAGGAGCTGGCCCTTTTGGGTGGTTATCGTGCGCGGGGAAACAGCATCCTTTGAAACCGTCAGGTCAATGGTTTGGTCACTAGGTTCGCTTTCACCTTCCCCAGAAACGGGGACACTCTCACCGAGGGTATGGATGGTGCATTGATCCGTGGGGAGTTCCAGGTCGGCATCTAATGGGCGGTAGGTGCGCCCCTTTTCATCGGTGTACGGGATCCAGGGTTGAGGCCGTTTAATGAGGACCTTTTCTACCGGGTTTGGGCAGGCCTCGGTGGCAAGCTGGCCGGTCACCGGGCAGACCAGGGCCTTGACATGGACGTCACACTCGGTGGTTGGTTCGGTGCCCTCGATGAAGATCTCTTCCCGGAGTGATTCCTCCGGACAGTTCGGGCCGGGGAGCTTACCCGATTCGGTACAAATGACGGCAGTGGTTAAACCTTCTGGTTTAGGGAAATCAAGAACCGGCTTGTTCTCCAGGGCCTTCTTCATGATCTCGCGCCAGATGGGGGCAGCAAAGGTACTGCCGTAGACTTTTCTGCCGGTTTCGGGGTTAACCATGGTCTTCTGTTCTTTATCGTATCCCATCCACACACCTGCAGCGAGCTGAGGAGTATACCCCACGAACCAAGCATCATAGTTCTCACTGGTTGTTCCGGTTTTACCTGCTGCTGGCCGGCCGATCTGTGCCGGGGTACCGGTACCGTGGTCAATCACACCCTCCAACGTGTTGGTGATCACGTAGGCAACCTCTGGTTTCATGACCACCCGCTTTTCCGGGGTGTGCTGGTAGAGGATATTACCGTCTTTATCCACCACCTTCAGAATCGCCGTCGGCTTTACCCATACTCCCTGGTTGGCAAAGGTGGCATAAGCGGCGGTTAGTTCAAGGGGTGAAACCCCTTTCGTCAAGCCCCCCAGGGCCAGGGAGAAGCCGTAGTCATTAAAACGGCCTTCCTCAACCAAGCTGGTAATGCCGAATTTCTTGGCCCACTCGATACCAGTACGAATTCCGACCATATCCAGGACCTTAACGGCCACGACGTTGATGGAGTTCTCCAGGCCTTCACGGAGTGTCGTCAGGCCCCGGTAGCGGCGGTCATAGTTACGCGGGGTCCACTGTTCGGTTCCTCCGGCCACGGTATAGGTTTCGGGGTAATCGTCGACAACGGTGGCCAGGGTGTAGCCCAGGGCAATGGCCGGTGTGTAGGCGACGATGGGTTTGAAGGCCGAACCGGGGGGCCGGAGAGAGTGAACGGCCCTGTTCTGCAGGAGCATGCCTTCGTGGCGGCGGCCCCCAACTATGGCCTTGATGTGCCCGGTACGCGGATCAATCACGACAGCGGCCGCCTCAAGCTGAGGTTCTCCGCTGTCAAGGGGGTAAACCGGGTCGAGGATTTTCTGGATCGCCTCCTCAGCTGCCTGCTGAATCTTGAGGTCGACTGTGGTGTACACGCGGAGCCCACCGGCGTAGACCTGCTCTTTCCCGTACATTTTCAGCAGCTGTTCCAGTACATAATCGACAAAGAAGGGTGCCCGGTACCCGGGACGGTCATGAGGTGAGGTAACCCCCAGGGGTCTGGCAATGGCCGCCGATGCTTCTTCCTCTGATATGTAACCCAGTGAGAGCATCTTGTTCAGGACAATGTTGCGCCGGCGCAAGGCGGCTTCCGGGTTTTCGAAGGGGGAGTAAAGGACTGGGTTTTTCGTCAGGGCAGCCAGGAGAGCAGACTCATGGAGTTCAAGGTCTGAAACATGCTTACCAAAGTAGTATTGGGAAGCGGCTTCTACACCCCAGGTACCGTAACCAAGGTGAATCTGATTGAGGTAAAACTCCAGGATCTCAGGTTTGGTATAACGCCTTTCCAGTTGAACGGCGAGAATGATTTCAGCTAGTTTGCGCCTGATGGTAACCTGGGAGGTCAAGAAAGCATTCTTGGCCAGCTGTTGGGTGATGGTGCTGGCCCCCTGGAACCCCTGCTTGGTGATATTGACGTAGGCGGCGCGCATGATACCCAGGGGGTCGAAGCCGTTGTGCTTCCAGAAGCGTTCATCTTCAATGGCAACAAAAGCATCCTGGAGGTCTCGCGGTATTTCCTCAAGGTCCACCACCACGCGGTTCTCCTCGCCGTGCAGCTTGGCGATGACCTCGGTTCCACCGGCGTTAAGGATGAAGGTGGTTTCACGCTGGCTTACCCTGGGGTCCAGCTGTTCAACAGCGGGAAGGTCTTTCACTATTCCGGCCACGAAACCGGCCGCGACACCTGTCCCGCCGAGAAAGATAAAGACGAGAATGAGTAAAATGATACGGAACCAACTGAGCCGGTTCCCTTTTTGTTTACGTTTTTTTCTATGCGCCATCTTGGTTCGCGACGGCCTCCTTACCCTGGAAGGACCAGAAAGGCCGCTTCCCTTCTGGTTATCGTTTTAGTCTCATTTCCATCCTTGTACGCGGCAATCTCAGCACATTATAACATAAAAAGGGAAAAAGGGTCAAAATACCACCGGGTTTCTTTTCGGTGGGTATACCTGACTTATGGAAGATTCGCTCCCTACTGTTCCGAACCCTTTTGCCCAAAATTACCACTCCTCCAACATCCCAGGTCCAGAAGGACCCCTTCCCCCTCAGGCTGTTAGTGTAAAGTTTTAGTAGGCGGTAGGAGGAATTAGGGATAAAGAGATAAAAAGAGAGAC
>SESX01000045.1 GCA_004367365.1 Candidatus Acetocimmeria pyornia | reverse complement strand
AGGTCGTGCCTGCCACCATCGATCTGGCCGGGGCGGAAATCGAGCTGGTTTTGGCGATTTCGCGGGAGCACCGGTTAAAGGAGGCCCTAGAAAAGATTCGGCAGCAATATGATTTTGTGCTCATAGATTGTCCTCCTTCCTTGGGCTTGCTTACCATCAATGCCCTGACGGCGGCAGATTCAGTTTTGGTCCCCATCCAGTGTGAATACTACGCCTTGGAAGGCTTGACCCAGCTTATGAACACCATCAAGCTGGTACAGTCCCGGCTGAACCCCGGACTGGAGATCGAAGGGGTCATTCTCACCATGTTTGACGGGCGGACAAACCTGTCCATCCAGGTGGTGGAGGAAGTCAAGAAATACTTCCGGAACAAGGTCTACCGCACCATTATTCCGCGAAACGTCCGCTTGAGCGAGGCTCCCAGCCACGGCAAGCCCATCATTACTTACGATGCTAAGTCGCGTGGTGCCGAGGTCTACAGCGAACTGGCCAGGGAGGTGGTGGAAAATGCCTCCTAAGAAGGGCTTGGGGCGAGGCCTGGAAGCGCTCTTGCCGGGTATCTCTTCCCTTGATGGAGAAGGTGTGACGGAGATACCTACCGATGAGGTGACGGTGAATCCGTATCAGCCGCGTCAAAGGATTGATGCCGAGAAACTAGAAGAGCTTGTGCAATCAGTGCGGGAGCATGGGGTTATCCAGCCGATCATCGTGCGAAGGCGCGGCAAGGGGTACGAGCTGGTGGCCGGGGAACGCCGCTGGAGGGCTGCTTGTAAGGCCGGCCTGAAGATGGTGCCGGCGGTCGTTAAGGAACTAGATGACGCCAAGTTGATGGAAATTGCCCTCATAGAGAACCTGCAGAGGGAGGACCTCAACCCCATTGAGCAGGCTGTTGCCTACCGTACCTTGATGACTGAATTCAGGCTCACCCAGCAGGAGTTGTCTAAACGGTTGGCCAAGAGCCGTGCGCAGATCGCCAATACCGTGAGACTGCTAAACCTCAGTGCCGAGGTCCGGGAATTTGTGGCTGCTGGAGAACTCTCCATGGGTCATGCCAAGGTTCTCCTGGGCCTGGAGGGAGATGAGCAGAAAGAGCTTGCGCGGCGGATTCGGGCAGAAGGCCTTTCGGTACGGGAGACGGAGCGGATTGCAGAAGGGCTGAGGGGCCGCGGTCGGGCTCAAGGGGGTGCCGGGAAAGGAAGGAAAAAGGCAGCGGCACCGGCGGTGGACCCTGAAATCCTCCGGCTCGAGGAGGAATTGAGGGGTATCCTGGGAACTAGGGTGGCCATTAAACCCGGCCGAAGGAAGGGCAGGATCGAGATCGAATACTACGGGGGAGAGGACCTGGAAAGGATCCTTGAAATTATCATGGGCGGAGGCCTTGAGTCCCCTGCGCCGAGAGAAGGGGCTGTGCAACTGCCGTAGACATGGTTGGCCCCAGCCTGCTGGCGCAGGGGCACCTGATGTTCCACGTGGAACTTTCGTGGGGTGGCTCCAGGGGCCCCGCCGCAGCTCAGTGGACCCGCAGGAACGGGTCTTTTTTGTGTACTGAACGGTCCTGCCTGAGTGCTAGGGGCAGCTCTGCCATCAGACCGGATGGGCTAATGAGACGGAGGGAATAATTTGCTGGGAACGATTGTGAATGCACTGGCCATCATTGCCGGTGGACTGCTGGGGAGTTTCGTAATCCCATCTTTTCCGGAGCAAGTGAAGAAGACCGTGATGCACGGCATCGGTTTGGCGGTGCTCCTCATCGGCACGACGATGGCCATGCAGGCCGAAAATCTCTTGGTTGTGATTGGAAGCCTGGTTCTGGGCGGCCTGACCGGGGAAGCCCTACGCATCGAGGAAGTCCTTTAGAGCCTGGGGGAGGCGCCAAGAAGAAAGTAGGCCCGCGCGGTGGGGATGTTGCCAACGCCTTTGTCACTACGAGCCTGGTCTACTGCGTAGGGGCGATGGCCGTCACCGGGGCCTTGGAGGGGGGCCTGACTGGGAACCATAGTACCCTTTTTGCGAAATCGATGTTGGATGGCATCTCAGCCATCGTTTTCTCTTCGACCATGGGGGTGGGAGTGGTCTTTTCAGCGCTCCCGGTGTTCGTGTACCAGGGCACGATTTCTCTCATGGCGAAATGGGCCGCTGGTTTCCTCAGCCAGGCGGTAGTGGCGGAGATCACGGCGGTCGGTGGACTGCTCATTGTGGGCATCGGCCTTAACATTCTGGAAGTGGCCCAAATTCGGGTGGGGAACCTGGTGCCAGCCATCCTCTTTGCAGCCCTCCTGACCCTCGGGGGTATCAGGGTCGGAGCACTTCCAGGCTGAGCAAGTCCTCTAAAGCTTACCTCCACCGCGCAGCGAGCCGTAAGGCCTCCTCATAGATGCGGCGCACTGGTATGTTGTTCTCCCTGGCCAGGCGCTGGCAGTCTTCATACTCCGGAGCGGCAGTTACAGGTTTGCCCCGAAAATACCCGACCTTGACCCAAACCGGTCCCCACCTGGTGGTAACCTGAAACCGGTGACGGGAAAGCTTGCGTCTCTGAGCCTCCCACATGCGAACCCCAAAGGTTGTTGACGCTGAAAAAAGGGCTTCGACCACCTTTTCCCGTGCTGAAACAGGGCTGACCACGGTAACCTTGACGCCGTGACGCCCTTTCTTCATCAAGACCGGGGTGGTAAAGGCATCAACTGCCCCAGCCTCAAGGAGCTGGGAGATAAGTGCTGGAAAGAGTTCGGGGTTCATGTCGTCGATATTGGTCTCAAGGATGGTTACCGTATCACTAGCACCAGGACCGGGAGCTTCGCCTTCTTCTGGACCCTGGAGGGCCTGCCCGACAACGACCCGGAGCATGTTCGGGATCTCCAGGTCGCGGGTTCCTGCCCCGTAGCCGATGGCCTCGATGGTGACCGGAGGCATGGGACCAAATGACTCGGAGAGGGAAACGAGGACTGCCGCCCCGGTCGGGGTAACCAGTTCCGAAGTGATTTCTGTTTGGCGAACCGGCTTGCCCCGCAGGAGCTCGAGGGTTGCTGGAGCGGGAACAGGCAGGGTCCCATGCTGGCAGTTGACGAAGCCCTGACCGAGTGGGACAGCTGAAGCATAGACAGCATCGATCCCCAAGGCCTCGATGCCGATACAAGTACCAACGATATCAACAATGGAATCCACGGCCCCGACCTCGTGGAAGTGGACCTTCCCGGGGCTGATGCCGTGGATCCTTGCCTCAGCCTCCGCCAGCCGCCGGAATACCAGGAGACTGTGGTCTTTAACCCAGGTAGACAGGCGGCTGGTCCGGATCAAATGGGATATCTCCTTGAGATGACGGCCGTGGTGATGGCGCTGGCTGGATCTGGTGTGAGGGCCGTCGTGGTGGTTCACTTTCACCCTCACCCTTGTCCCCTGGATCCCGTTTTTCACGGCCCGGGTAACTCGAAGTTCATACCCTGGGAGGTCAAGCTTGGCCAATTCCCGGCGCAGTACCCCAGGGTCAAGGCCGGCATCCACAAGGGCCCCAAGAATCATGTCCCCGCTGACACCGGCAAAGCAGTCGAAGTAGATCAGTCGCACTTACTTCACCCCTGTCTTTCCTCTCTCTACGATCCCTGACCCATGGGTTCAACCAAGATCTTCACTTGCAGGCCACGGGTCTCAGGCCCCCGGGAGGCAGCCCTGGCGTGTATCTCTCCCAGTGCCCTGATGGCCAAAAGTGCTACGAAAACGCGGCGATCTGCCACGCCGGGGTTGCTCCTCCACTCGCCTTCACTATTCCTGGCCCCTCCGGGGCTGCAGCTGGAGCCTTTGGTTCCGGAGCACCCCGGGGCGTGCAACCTTTGGGAAATACCGCTTTCAATTTTCATCCTCCGTGGTGCCGGTGCACCGCAGGGAGGCATTGAGCACGACTACGCCCCTGCGGATGGTGGTTCATTGATCATGCTGGCCAGGCAGCCAGCACCAAAACCGTTATCTATGTTCACGACCCCAACCCCACTGGCACAACTGTTGAGCATCGTCAGGAGGGCGGAGAGGCCACCGAAGCTGGCCCCGTAACCGACACTGGTGGGTACGGCAATAACGGGGCGGCTCAGTAGGCCTGCCACTACGCTGGGGAGGGCGCCCTCCATACCAGCAACGACGACCACGACGTTGGCTGCTGTCAACCGGTCCAGGTTATCCAGCAGGCGGTGGATCCCGGCCACCCCTACATCGTACAAGCGTTCGACCCTATTCCCCATCACCTCCGCTGTCACGGCGGCCTCTTCAGCCACCGGCAGGTCAGCAGTTCCGGCACTCACGACGCAAATCTTACCGGGCCACCGCGGCTCCGGCATGGAGCCCAGAAGGACAATCCGCGCTGCCTCATAGTAGGCAACATGCCCATGGAGGTCCTTGAGGCGCTTGTAGATCTCCCGCGTAGCCCTGGTTGCCATGACAGGACTGTGCTGCTGAAAGAGCTTCGAGGCGATGTCAACCACCTGCTGGGTAGTCTTCCCTTGGCTAAAGATCACTTCTGGTGAACCAGTACGCAGGGCACGGTGGTGGTCGACCTTGGCGAACCCGAGGTCTTCGTAAGGAAGGGACCGTAA
Organism: Candidatus Acetocimmeria pyornia; assembly: GCA_004367365.1. Lineage (GTDB taxonomy): Bacteria > Bacillota > Sulfobacillia > UBA3575 > UBA3575 > Acetocimmeria > Acetocimmeria pyornia. Next base: position 11,308 of record SESX01000045.1, on the reverse strand, counting down.
GGCCTGCACGGCCTCGTCCACTGAAACCCGCCCGTCCTTGATCTCATTGAGGAGTTTCCTCAATTTCTCAGCATCCACTGTTCTTGACAGGCCCGGGTGGCTTGTACCACGGGCCTGCTGCGCCACCTCCCCTTTTTGAGAGTTGTGTACAATGCCTGAGGGCTCGAGTTTTTCCCTGGTTGAGCCCGGGACTGGATATGCACCCCTAATTTTACCCTGGTTCTTGAGAGATGGCAAAAAGCCTTTTTCTAGGGAACAGGTCACGGAACCACTCTGCCCCCAGTTCGTAAGGGGATCTGCCCGGAGCGCCCTTTGCCACAACGGCCATGGGCTTGGCTCCTAGTGGTGGAAGCCGACAAACTTTAGGTTAAATTGCACAGAATACTTCTCCCAGGCAGGAAATGCGCCTAAAATGAGGAAATATTTATACCACATTACCATCCTGTGGGCCACGTTAACCTTGCCGAATTCTTACGGACAAATCCACGGGTTCTGGCCTGAATAGAAGGTGATCCGGTTTGGCCTCCAACGGTGCGCGTAAACTCTTTACCATTATGGTTGTCCCCCATTCGGAAAAACCCATTTTCAGTTTCCGCCTCTCCCTTACCGTTCTCCAGGTGTTGGCCTTCTTCCTGGTTGTCTTCTCTATTTTCGCCCTTGCCTTCTTCAGCTCATACCGGGACATGGTAGGTCACATGGAGGAACTCCGCGAGCTGCGCGTGGTTACGAGGGAACAAAAGAAGCAGATTGATATCCTGGTGGAGCAGACCCAGGTGCTGGAAGAGAACATGAGGCGGCTAAAGGAACTGGACAGCCAGCTTCGGGAGATGGCCCAGCTTGGGGAGGGACCCGGGGGCCTCTTGGAAGGACAGGTTTCCCGGCAGCGGCCGAACCTGGCCCGGATCGCCCAGCTTGAAGGCTGGAGGATTGAAGGGGCTGGCGGTGGTCTTGGGGGAGGCACTCCGCTGGGCGCGGAGAGGGGGTTGGATGCGGCCCGCAAGGTGAGGGCGGAGCTGGAAAGAATCCAAAAGGAAATGGAGGTCAGACAGCGGAGCCTGGAGAGCCTGCGTGAGAAACTGGGGAAAGAACACGCGGCTATTGCCGCCAGGCCTTCAATTTGGCCGGCTCAAGGCTACGTAACCTCTGGGTTTGGATACCGCCGTTCACCCTTTGGCTGGGGGACTGACTTCCATTCTGGTCTTGATATTGCGGCCCCAATGGGGAGCCCGGTTTCAGCTACCGCTGACGGCAAGGTTATCTTCGCCGGGTGGAAAGGGGCCTACGGAAGAATGGTGATGATCGACCACGAAAACGGGTTCGTCACCGTTTACGGCCATAATTCAAAATTGGTTGTTTCAATGGGGCAGCGGGTTAAGAAGGGTGAGATCATTGCCTACATTGGAAGTACAGGTCGCAGCACGGGCCCTCATGTCCACTATGAAATCAGAAAAGACGGTAAGCCCATCAATCCCAGGCGCTACCTCTTTGGAAGCCAGTAGCAGGCTGGTTGGCTAAACAGGACCGGTGTGGGAGTATGTTCGGCGGAAGGGAGAGGGAGATTCCTGTGTTCGGGAAAAAGGATGCACCTAATTTTGACAAGGTCGACACCATTCTCGGTAAAGACTGTCGTTTCAAGGGGACGCTGAATTCAAACGGTTCCGTTCGGATCGAGGGCCAGTTTGAAGGGGAGATTCTGCACGAGGGAGACTTGGTCATCGGTGAAAAAGCGCGGGTGGTTGCCGATATCAAGGCCCGTCACCTTCTGATTGCCGGTGAGGTGCGGGGGAATGTGGAAGCAGAAGGAAAGCTGGAGCTTCTTCCTACCGCACAGCTGTACGGTGATATCAAGGTTGGCAACTTGGTTGTTGCCGACGGGGCCATTTTCCAGGGGACCAGTGAGATGGCGGGAAAGGATGAAGGCCAACCCCAGGAAGGCCCGCAGGATGAAACCGCCTGAATCTGAGACAGGGATGGAGAGACGGCGGCCCTCTGGCTCCGGCAGCGGGGTGGGCCGCCCTTCCATTGGCTGGATAGTTTGCGAGGAGGGGGAGTTTGTCTGGAGATTTTGTACATCATAAATCCTGCCGCAGGGCGCGGCCGGTCACGCCTAGTCTGGAAGGGGCTCCAGGGGATCCTTGAGGCTTCAGGAAACAACTTCCAGGTTGCCTTTACCGAGGAGCCGGGGCACGGGAGGGAACTTGCTTTCCGAGCAGCGCGGGAGCACGTCCGGAAGGTGGTGGCGGTGGGCGGGGATGGAACGGTTCACGAGGTGGTCAACGGGCTGGCTGGATCGCAAACCGCCCTGGGTGTCATCCCGGCAGGTACAGGTAATGACTTCGCCCGGGCAGCGGGAATCCCCTTCGAGCCTTCAGAAGCTCTGCACCTCGTGCACAGGGCCCGGGCCAGGAGCATCGACCTGGGAAAGGTCGGCGGCGAGTATTTTATTAACGTGGCGGGGGTGGGGTTCGACGCCGAGGTGGCGGCAGAAGTCAACCGGAACCATCTTTTTTTGCCTGGTGCCGCAGCTTACGTGCGCGCTCTCTTGCAACAGATGCTCAGGTACCGGAACTCCCTCCTGACGGTGGAGGTTGATGGCTGGAGGTGGGAAGGCCGGGCACTTTTTGTGGCTGTCGGCAATGCCCAGTACTGCGGTGGCGGGCTGAGACTGGTCCCAACGGCGGTCCTCGACGATGGAAGGCTGGATCTCTGTCTGGCCGGTGATATCAGCAAACTGGACTTGCTCTGCAACCTGCCCAGGGTTTTCTCGGGAGGCCACCTATCGCACCCCAAGGTGGAAATAGCCCGTGGCCTCCGGGTGAGGATAACCTCCCGGTCCAAGTTATATGTCCATGCAGATGGGGAGATCGTCGCTAGGACACCGGTCAATCTTGAGGTTGTTCCAGGTGCAATGAAGGTTCTGCTGCCCCCAAGGGGCAGGGAAGTCAAGCCACTGCAGCCCAAGCGACCGTGGGCTAAGGCATGATGTTTTCCCGGGAATTCCCCGATAGTTTCACGGCTCTCGAGGGAATCCTGATGATGGGAGTGCTTTCGCTTGAGATGAAGGAAAAGGGGGGCTCAAAAGATGCTCTTTGTAGACCGGGCCGATGCCGGGCGGAGACTGGCCCAGCGTCTCCTTCGCACCCGCAGTGCTGGCACAGGGTTGGTGCTGGCGGTTCCAAGGGGCGGGGTGGTGGTGGGATACGAAATTGCCCGGCGGCTGGAGATACCGCTGGATATAGTTGTGGCCCGCAAGATTGGGGCTCCCTTTAACAAGGAACTGGCCATTGGGGCCGTGGGCGCCGATGGTTCGGTGGTTCAGCGCGAGGACCTTGCAGGTTTTTTCGAAAACATAGAAGAAGAATACTTGGAAGCAGAAAGCCGGCGCCAGGTCGCCGAGATTGAACGAAGGCTTCAAAAGTACCGGGGCGGCCGCCCTGAACCCGACCTGAAAGGCCAAAAGATTATTCTGTGCGACGACGGCATCGCCACAGGTTACACGATCCGGGCGGCCATCCAATACCTGTGGAACGAAGGGGTGGCTGAGATTACCCTGGCCGTCCCGGTGGCCCCGGCTGATACCCTGCGCACCTTACAGGATGAAGTAGACCACGTGGTTTGCCTTGCTTCCCCGGAGCCCTTCTACGCTGTTGGCCAGTTTTACCAGACCTTTGACCAGACTACGGATGAAGAGGTTATCCGTTTGCTCCAGAAGGCGTGCCCTGCCGGGGACCATTAGTACCTCCTGTCATCCTCCCGCATAGCCAGGGATGTTATGGCTAAAACTAACTTTAAACAGGCGGGAGGTGAAGGTCATGGGGAGGAGGAAAAAAAGGGTTGCCGTGGAGGACGGTCTACGCCCTTTTCGTGAATTTCTTGAACGGGAAGGCTACGAAGTGATCGGCCTCAGCAGGGAAGACCTGAACCGGGCCCAGGCGGTGGTATTAAGTGGCACCGATGACAACGTGATGAACATGGAAGATATCACAACCAGGGTACCGGTAATCTCAGCCGAGGGTCGCACCCCCGAGGAAGTAAAGGACGAGCTGGAAGCCAGGATTCACTAGGGCTTTCATCAAGAGACCGCTGGGACACGGCAAGACCGGTTGATGGTAGGACAGAGCACAAAAAACAAGCGGCCTGCTAGCGGGCCGCTTTGTCGGTTTCGGCCGTGTTGCTTTCATACGAAAATGTCCCACCGGCGCCAGCCTTCCTTCGCGGCATCACGCTCACCGTAAGCTTGTAATGAACCTCGGCGGCTCTGGGCCGTACCCACAAACTCGCGGTGGGTGCGGCTGATCCTCCGACGCCTGCTGACCGCCGCTCAGGAAGCCGGCGCCTACCTCTTCGTTGGTACCCCTGATGTAGACTGCAACAGCCGGCTTGTTCCTGATTTTCACCCTCCGTGGTGGCGCCGTACCGCAGGACGGCATGGAGCACTTCTACGAAAATACTGGTTCCACCCTGGATTTTCATCCTTCGTGGTGCCGCCCCTTGTACCCCAAACTCCTTAAGTAGCGGAAGTAGCCGCCTGACAGCCCTGCGGCGATGGTATTGGCCAAATTCATCACCAAGCTCAGCCTGGTGTTCTGTAGGACAAAGTATTCCATGAACCCCCCTACGTTGACTGTTCCAGTGACGTAGATCTGGCCGACAGGAGGAAGGGTCTTATTGACCCCGACCCCGGGTTTGAGGGCTCCACGGCCGATGGTGATGGTACCCACGTTCTCCAGGCGGCCGAGACAGGCATCAACCGCCACTACCAACTGCGCAGTCTTGGACCGCCCGATCTCCCCCACGATGTCCTCGAGATTGCTGGCATGGACAGGGCTGTCCAGGGTACCCAGAACCTTCACCCTCTCCCCCGAAACCCACTCGAGAAAGGTACCAACCAGGGGCCCCAGGGAGTCACCGGTTGACCGGTCGGTTCCGACACAAAGGAAGAGGAGACCGCGCTGGGCTAGGGATCCGTACCCGTGAAGATACTCGTAGAAGTAAGTGGTGAGCCGCTCAGCCGCAGCAGGCTCATTGACGCTCACCCTTCTTTCCCTGTAGGGGATATGGCATAGCTTTCCAAGTGAGGCTCTCTGGGTATCCTTCATGCAGCATCACCAACCCACCCGAGATGGCATTAGAAGTATATGGCAAGAACAGCGTGGATATGCGCACTTCTAATAAAAGCCGCCCCCTTCATATACTAAACCACCTCTCTGGGTACGCCTGAATACGACGCGAACCCGGAACCTACCGGGTTTGATGCTTTCCTTTCGGCTCGAGATCCCAAAACTGGCAGCGGTGGGAGGCCGGATCCATTGCGGCAGGGGCTTTCCAAGTGGGGTCGGGCTCTGGCGGTTGCGGCAACCTACATCGGCGCCGTGGTGGGGGCGGGCTTCGCTTCGGGAAGCGAAATCCTCCATTTCTTCAACTACCACGGTCCCCAAGGGCTTTTCGGGGTAATCCTTGCGGCTGGTGGCTTCGCTCTTGTCGGGTACTGTATCCTGGAGTCCGTCCGGGCTGCTGGAGCCCGGAACTACCGTGATTTCCTGAACACGGTCTTTGGACCCCACCTCACCGTCATCCTGGATGGAATCCTCACCTTTTACCTGGCAGGCGGACTGGCGGTGGTGCTAGCCGGAGGGGGAGCTGTCTTCTACCAGCAGTGGAATCTGCCCTACAACCTGGGGGTCTGGGTCATGGCGGCCGGGGTGACCGCGGTTGTCCTGGGGGGCGCCGGTGGGGTTTTGTCAGCCAACCTGGTCCTGGTTCCCATGCTCCTCATGGTGGTGGTGGCGACCGGGGTCATGGCCCTAAGGGGCGCCCGGTTGAGTGACTTGGTGTCCCTCGCCGGGGGAGAGCTCCCCCTTCCATCGGGGGGGTGGGCCCTCTCGGCCCTCCTCTACGTTGCCTACAACAGCCTCCTGGCCCTCGGGATTTTGGCTTCGACCGGCCGGGAACTGAGCGGCCGCCGGGCATCAATGCTGGCCGGCTTCTTGGGGGGCCTAGGGCTTGGTGCCTGCGGGCTCTTGATTGCCCTGGCCAACCACTACCACTTCCAGGCGGTGAAGACCCTCCCTGTTCCGATGCTTTTCATTGCCAGTGTCTGGGGAAAACACATGGCCCAGGTCTACTCTTTTGCCTTGCTGGTGGCCATGTTGACCACCGGGATCACCAATGCCTACAGCCTGGGCCGGAGGCTGGCCGGAGACCGGGGGAATGCACGTCTTTGGGCCGGGGCCACGGTCCTTTTTGTTACCCCTTTCGCCCGGTTGGGCTTTACCACACTGATCAGGACTGTTTACCCGTTAATGGGCTACCTTGGGCTGGGTTTTGTCACCTGGATTCTGATCCACTGCCTCCGGCACCCCGGGAGAAGCCGGGCAGGATAATGGTCTTGAGAAGAGAATCTATAGAACGCAGCAACGGGCTGGTTCGGCGCATTTCCACATGAAGCCCAAGGGGATGGCGTGGAATGGCATGGAGAAAACCCCCGCGGAGCCTGGAGTCCCGTTCCGGGTCCAGGGTCAGGCCGGGGGGTGTGCTGGTTGATGCTTTTTTCTTTATCATCCTTTTTTTGGTTTTTGCTCTTCGGCATTCCTTCCAGCATGACCCTGGTCTTTCTACGGCCGGGTCTGCCCCCCAGTTTGAACGGGCCTGGGAGCACCAGGCTGGTGCCGGAAGCCAGGCTTGGTTCGACGCGGATTCCCCGGGTGTTTTCCTGGTGGAGCCTGAAGCCGAAGGTCTGAAATGGAAAGAGATTGACGCGGCTGGACGTGAAACCGCCGTTGGGGTTTTCCCCCGTGGAGCCGGCACCTTCAAGGCCCAGGGGTCGCAGGTGGCCATTTGGGATCCAGGGCCTGGGCGCCTTGACCTGTTTGAAAAGGGGGAACACCAGTGGATGGTTCAGTACCAGGCGTCCATTGCAGCCCTCTACTTATCCCGGTACGGAACCCTCATCAACTACCAGGAGGCTAACCCGGAAGCAGGTGCCAGTGCTCACGAAGGCCCCCGGGAGGGCCTGCTTTTTCTTGACCCAGGTGGCAAAAGGATGTGGGAAAAGAACCTCCAAAAGGGTGTTTTTCTCACGGCAGCCTTTTCGCCAGGGGGGACACGGGTTGCGGTTTCCATTTTGCCCGATCCGGGCAGCGAGGTCACCCAGGTCGTAGTGTACGACCTGGCTGGGTCGGAGATTTACGAGTATTTTCACTATGGTGGTCTGGTCCAGGGTTTGGTTTTCTCCAGCGAGGCCAGCCTGGTGCTTGCCAGCGCCGGGGAAGTGGTTAAGCTCGGGCCCGGGGGGGAGGTGGAATGGTCCCTCCGTACTGAGGCCTGGATCCGTGACCTGGTGCCGAAACCTGGTTCGGGGCTCATTGCGTTGGGCCTTTCCTTCCCATCACTTTTGGCCCGCTTTCTGCCTGTCCACCGGGGGGCAGTTGCCGTGATCACGCCTGGCGGCAAGGTCCTCTGGCGGCGGGATACACCTGGAGAGGTCCGGGACCTGGCCTGGACCGGAGATCACTTGGCCGTTGGCACTGATAAAGGCCTGACCCTTTACGGCCCGAGGGGTCAAGGGTATACCCTGGAGGGCATGGGACCGGTCTTACGGGTAGTGAGCGGCCCTGGTGGTGACTACCTGCTGGTAGAGGAAGCCAGGGGACAAATCCTTTTGCTGAGAAAAAAAGGACTGGAACCTGGTTAAGGCTGTTTGGGTGGAGGAAAGGATTTACCCCTGGCGCGTCGAAGTTAGACGGAAGCACTCCACCTCCTTGGACAGTGGGTGCTTTTACACCGGTGCTTGTATCGACACCCGTGCTGCCTTGCCGCGGTATCCACAGATAACCGCCCTGGCCCGGGAGCAAGGCGGGTTAGTGAGGGTTTAGCTGCTGATGGCAGGCGGTTCTTGCCTTTGTGGGGGTCAAAGGGGTGGGCGACATTACCTGGCACTTGCTTCTGGGAGATGTCAAGCCCTGGTTTCTCGAAGATTTTGTGGTAGAAATGGTCATTTTCGCCTTGCTGGCTGTTGTTGGAGCGGTTACCATATACCTGAGCAGCAAGTATCTTGGGGGCACGGTTGATCCGGTTGTTCCGGCCGTGGCTGCCTATCTACCGGGGTACTGGTACAAGGTGAGCCGCGGGTAGTTTTCTGGCTGTGGAAGGGGATGGGAGAGGACAATGAACTGGCTGGATCTGGTGATCATCCTTTTCATCGCCTGGGGGGCCCTCAAAGGGTTTTCGCTCGGCCTCATAAGGACGTTTTTCGGGACGGTGGGCCTTGTGGCCGGCCTGGCTGGTGCTTACTGGTACGCACCGCAACTGGGTGAATTTCTTGACCGGCAGTACCAGCTGGTGGACTGGGCTACCACCTTCTTTCAAGACCGTGTTTCCCCCTCTTCTTTTCCCGACGGAAACCTCGCGGCTTCATACCACGAAGCTTTTGCCCGGTACCTGACCAAGATGGGCTATGTGCGGGTTTCCGCCGATTTCGGTGCTATTGTTTACGAAGGCCTGGGGAATCTAGTGGTGGAGGCCCTGTCTTTCTTATTGATCTTTGTTGTCATCAGGGTTGTGCTGGGTTTGGCGGCCTCGGTCCTCCACAGGACGGTGGCCTGGGGCCCTGTGGCCGGGCTCAACCGGCTCACCGGCTTGATCTTTGGAGCGGCCCAGAATGCCGTGATCCTGGCCCTGGGACTCGGCTTGGTGACCCCTTTTCTTTCCGTTGGCCTCCTTCAGCCCCTGGCAGCTGGGATTGAGGGTTCGCGGTATGCCCAGGGCCTGCTCAATGTTTTTCCCCTGATCAGCCCATGGCTTTGAAAGGTTCCGGGAAAGGAAGTGGACATCTTGTTGGACGGGCAGAAACCCTTTGCCCCTGAACAGGGTTCGCCAAAGACCAGGGAAAAGTCAGCCGCCGAACCCAACCTGGAGGTCAACCAGAAAGGAGGCGACTACTACCTGAAAACCGAGGGCGGGATCAAGGGGCTTCAGGAAGCCCTCTTTCAAGGGGACGACCCAGTCCTCCTGGTGACCTCCGATTCCATCGGCCTCCCTGACCCCTTGGGCCGGGAGCTGATGGTGGATTTCTTCCGCGTTCTGGCTGAAGGGCTTTCACCGCCGAAAGCTGTGGTCTTCATGAAAGAAGCCGTCACCTTGCTGGAAGCTTCTTCCGCCTGCTTTCCAAGCCTCCTGAGCCTGGAGGAGGCCGGAGTGGAGCTCCTGGTGTGCAGCCGTTCCCTTCGAGAGACGGCGACCACGCCTGCAGCAGGCAAAGCTGTGGATATGCCCCAACTGGTTCGGACCCTGCTCCAGGCCAAGAGGGTCATTTCGCTCTAAGCTGCCGGCCATCGGCGCCGGGCAAGAAATGGGGGTGGTTGGTGTGCCTGGAATTGAAGTGGGAGCGATCCTGGAGAATGTCCTGGGGGGCTGGACGGTGCAGGAGGCCCTGCTCTTCTTGGGGGGAAAGCTGGTCAAAGCCCTTGTGATCATCCTCCTGGCCGTGATGCTGATCAGGTTCACAAACCGGCTCATCGAGAAGTTTTTCCAGGAGGCTGAGGAAGAAGGTAGGGAATACCGGTTTTTTGAGCGCCGCCGCGTCAAAACCCTGGTTACCATCATCAACAGTATCTTCCGCTATGCCATCTACTTCATGGCAGGTATCAGCCTGCTCTCTGTATTTGTTGATGAGGCCGGCCGCTCGGTACTGGCCGGTGCCCTGGCAGGGGTTGGTATCGTGGGGTTGGCGGTTGGTTTCGGGGCCCAAAACCTGGTCCGTGATGTGATCACCGGGTTCTTTATTGTTTTTGAGGACCAGTTTTCCGTGGGTGATTACGTAACCATTGGAAATGTTTCCGGAATTGTAGAGGAGATGGGCCTCAGGGTTACCAAGCTTCGGGATTTCACCGGGGAGCTGCATATTGTACCCAACGGGTTGATTGAACAGACCACCAACCATAACCGTGGCCCGATGCGGGTCTGGATTGAGGTGGGGATTGCCTACGAAGAGGACATCGACCATGCCATCGCTGTCATGGAAGAGGCCTTGGAGAAAGCCAGGGCAGAAATCGACACTATCATGGAGGGCCCGAAGGTCTTAGGGGTGCAAAGCCTTGCGGATTCCTCGGTGGTGATTGCTGTCTGGGCCAAGACTGTTCCCATGGAACAGTGGGCTGTTGGCCGTGAACTGCGCAAACGCCTCAAGCAGGCCCTGGATGCCGCTGGGATCGAGATACCCTATCCGCGCCAGGTTTTTGTACCACCCTCGGCCACAAAAATAGGAAGGCCTTCAGGGGGAACTGGCCCCACCGAGGCTGCTGGTGGTGAGGGAGCCGGAGAAGAGAGGGCCTCAGAAACCAGTACTTCGTCCCGGTCCGAGGTACCGGAAAGGGAAACCGGGCGTCGCCGGTCACGCAGCAGGCCAAGCCCGGACCCAGGTCCCGGCACAGGTTTCATGAGGGAGGGGCCATGATGCGCAGGTACCAGCTTGGAGACGTTGTCAGGCTGAAAAAGCCCCATCCGTGCGGAGACGACCGTTGGGAAATTACCCGCACCGGCATCGACTTCGGCCTGAAGTGCCTGGGGTGTGGGCGGCGGGTGATGATCCCCCGCAAGAAATTTGAAAAGAGGGTCAAAGAGGTCCTGGTGGAAGCCAACACCGGCACGGTGGCAGAGCAAGGGGACTTGGAAACCAGCAGGTAGGACCGCGTCGTTTCACGGAGGAATTTCTCCTGGGATCAGAGCTGAGGATAACGGACCTATGCCCTTGTACATGGGAGTGATTCTTGGTGGGGTTTTCCTGTGGTATCGTGGGGCTACCCAATGTGGGCAAATCAACTGTATTCAACGCCTTGACCAGGGGCGGGGCCGAGGTAGGGAACTACCCTTTCTGCACGGTGGAACAGAATGTCGGGAAAGTAGGTGTTCCCGACGAGAGGCTCGAGCGTATCGCCCAGATAACGAGGCCTGCCCGCGTGACCCCGACCACCCTGGATGTCGTGGATATTGCCGGCCTGGTTGAGGGGGCCAGTCGGGGTGAAGGCTTGGGGAACCGGTTTTTGGGACACATCCGCGAGGTTGACGCTGTTTTCCACGTGGTTCGGTGCTTTACCTCTGCCGATGTGGCCCACGTTCGGCCTGACCTGGACCCGGTTGGTGACATCGAGACTGTAGACCTGGAGCTGGTCAAGGCCGACCTGGAGACTGCCCAGCGCTACGTGGAGAAGACGCGGCAGATGAACAAGGCCCGGAAGAAAAGCGAACGGCGCGACCCGTGGGAACTGGAGCATGTTGTCAAGACCCCGGAAAGTGGTACTCCCCTGAGACG
>SESX01000044.1 GCA_004367365.1 Candidatus Acetocimmeria pyornia | reverse complement strand
TGTACTCGTCGAGGACGGCCGGGGTTACCTGATCCAAGTGGTAGCGGACAGAATCGAGCCTCCTCAGGACCTCTTTCATTAAACTGGGCTCGATATCCCGCCTGACACCACCCACCTGGCAACTGCCCATGATGACGCGACTTCCTGAAGTGGCTTCAATAATGTCCATGATAATCTCCCGGTTGCGAAACACTTGCATGAAAAGGCTCTCAAACCCGAGGGCATCGGCGACCAGGCCGAGCCACAGGTGGTGGCTGTGGAGGCGGCTAAGCTCGGCCCAGATGACCCGGAGGTACCTGGCGCGCTCTGGGACCTCGATCCCCATCAATTCCTCGATACCCTCACAGTAACAAAGGGCGTGCATGAAGCTGCAGATGCCGCAGACCCTTTCCACCAGGAAAACATTCTGGACGAAATCCTTTTGTTCGGCCAGTTTTTCCAGGCCCCGGTGGACGTACCCCATGGCTGGGACGGCTTCGACCACCTTTTCTTCTTCCAGAACTAGTTTCAGCTGGAGGGGTTCAGGAAAGACCGGGTGCTGCGGGCCGAAGGGAATCACCGTCCTACCTGTCACGGGTTCCTTCTCCTTTCTCACCGTGTTCCGGTGTTGGCGTCCGGGTCATGGGGTGGACAGGGGAATCAGCCGTCAAGAAGAATCGACCTTCATAATCAACTGAGAGGTTTTCGAATTTCAGTCCGAAGAAGTCCTGGGCCTCGTTTTCGGCCAGAAAGGCGCCGAAATACACCGGAGTAATGCTGGGAAGAACCTGGTCTTTTGATACCCTGATTCTAAGGTGTTCCATTTCTAGCTCGCGGTCGAAGTGGTAGAGAACCTCGAAACCTGAATCGACTTGGACACAGGTCATGGTCACAAACCGCCAGCCTTTCAGGGCCAGCTGGTGGGCCCTGGGTATCAGTTCTTCGGGCGCCAGTTCAAGGGCCTGTAACACGGGTTTCCCTCCTTACCTTTTCAGATGTCTCTTGCCCCCAGCGTCAGAACCGGCAGTCAGATCCGCGGCCAGGAGGATCCCCTCGATAATGGCTTCCGGTCGGGCGGCACACCCGGGGACATAAACGTCAACCGGAATCACCTGGTCGGCTCCGCCCAGCATGTAGTAACAGTCGTGAAAAATACCGGACGAACCTGCGCACACCCCCACTGCCACCACTGCCTTGGGGTCTGGGATCTGGTGGTAAAGGTTACGGATTACCCGGGCACTGCGGTAGTTGGCCCCACCGGTGAGAACCATGATATCAGCGTGCTTGGGATTACCCATGTTGACAACACCGAACCTTTCCAGGTCGTAAACAGGTGTCAAGGCAGCGAAAAACTCGATGGCACACCCGTTACAGCTCGACCCGTTGTAGTGGACAATCCAGGGGGAACGTCTTCTGGCCAGGCTTACAAGGTTCACAGGCTTCACCCCCCTACGGCCTTCCTTGTCCAGCTTTGTCAGGCCTTGGTTATGGGGAACCTGGTCCCGGCCTGCGACGGACTGCCTGCCGCGGGGAAGCAGATACACCCCAAGGGGGAAGCAGCCCTGGGGTACCCCTGCTCCGGGGCAGGAGCGGCCTAAAGGTAGAGCCAGGCAATGTTCACGGCTGCAAGGCCGATCCCACCCACCCAGGCTGTCTTCAGGAGCCAGGACCATGTGTAGCGAGCGGAAATATTGTCGACAACCAGTTCCAGAAAGAAGGTAAAAAGGCCGAGACCTACCGCAAGACGCAAATCGGTTGCCCAGAAGAGACCGGCAAAAAACAGGAAGAAGACGAGTTCAAGCCACTGGCCGACCTCAATCAGGGCCAAGTAGGGACCCGAAAACTCGGTCAAAACCCCGCGCACAACCTCCTGGTGGGCGTGGTGGGGAACGGTGGAAAGGTCAAAGGGTGACTTGCGGAGCTTGATTCCAACGGCTAGAAGGAGCGATAAGAAGACCAGGGGCAGGGAAAAAAGGAGTGGGGTGGGATGCCCGGCAATGGCGGAGACAGTGAAATCGCCCGTGGTCAGGAAGGCTCCGACCACGGCCAGGATCAGCACGGGTTCAGCCGCCGCGAGCTGGATCATCTCTCGCTGGCTGGCAATTTGGGAGTAGGGTGAATCCACACTGTAGCCACCGAGAACCAGCGCGACCGAGGCGAAGGCTGAGACAAAGAGGATCATGAGTAGGTCCCGGCCCAGGACCAGCAGAACCAGGCTGGCGGCGGTGAAGAAAAGGTAGGTATGGGCGTAAAGGAGCTGCATGGGGTTGACGACGATGCGGTCTTTGTTCCACAATTTCACCACATCGTAGAAGGGTTGAAGCAAGGGTGGCCCCACACGGTTCTGCAGCCTGGCGGTTAGCTTCCGGTCGATCCCGGTTAGTAAGCCTCCGGCCAGGACTCCACCAAGGACGGTGAGGACGGTGTAAATAACCCAGGACGCCAGGTTCACCTGGTGCTCACCCCGATGATCAGCATTAACAGGCCAATGGCTACAGGAGTGGCCCTACGGCTGAGAAAATCTTCACCGAAAACCTTCTCCAGGTAGTAGTTTCCCACCGATACTTCCGTTGGCACATCTTGAGCAGAACGGAACTGAAGCTGGGGTTCCTCTTGGGCGTTCTCGCCGCAGAGGAAAGGTGGGATGACCTTGACCGGCCTCATGGTCAGGAAAGCGGCCCGGGTGGCCAGCAAGATGAGGAGAAGAATCAGGAAAACCTCCCAGGGAGCAAAGCGTCCGATCCTGGAGAGGACCTGGCCGTCGGGCGCGATGAGACCAGGGCTACCGTACAAGGCGGTAATGTAGGGAGCAACAAGGGTCCGGTAAATGGGGGCCAGGGAAAAACTGGCCAGGATCGCACTACTCAACAGGGCGAGGAGGGGAATCAGGACAGCCGCAGCTATTTTTTCCTTCCGGGTTTCGGCCTGGTAGGTAACACTGGCTACCCTTCCGATCCATTTTGACCAAAAGACAATGGTCAGGGCACTGCCCAAGATGACCAAGAGGAGTACCAACGGGGAACGGACTACGGCTTCAATGGTGAGCCATTTCCCCACCAAAACCCCGAAAGGAGGGAAGACGATACTGATCATTCCGGCGATGGAAATCAGGGTGGTAATGGGCATTTTTCTCAGGAGTCCTTCCATTTCTTCTATATCTTTGGTCCCGACACCAAGCTCGATATTGCCTACGACCAGAAACAAGAGCCCCTTGGAAAGGGCATGGAAAAGGGATAGAACAAGGGCGGCGGCCACGGCCAAGGGTGTACCGATGGCAGCGGCGGCAGTGATCAGGCCCAGGTTACCGATGGTAGAGTATGCAAGTACCTTCTTGCCGTTGGTCTGGCTGATGGCCATGGCGGCGGTAACGGCGAAAGAGAAGCCTCCAGCCAGGGCTACCAGTTGCCCGATGGTGGTCCCCTGGAACACAGGGGCAAGGCGGATGAGAAGGTACACGGCGGCCTTAACCATGGTACTCGAGTGAAGCAGGGCAGAGACCGGCGTCGGTGCCACCATGGCACCGACGAGCCAGGTGTGGAAGGGCAGCAGGGCGGCCTTGGTGAAGGTGGCCAGGGTCAGAAGGGCAGCTGCCAGCAGGTCCGGTCTCCCGGCCAGACCCTGGGCTACCAGGTGGCCTAGGGTCAATGGATTCCCCCGGGCTGCTAGAACGGCCAGGCTTATGACCAGGGCTGCCCCTCCCAACAGGTTCATCCAGAGGGCCCTTGTGGCATTCCGGGTGGCTTCCGGGGTGCCGGTCAAGAGTATCAAGAGAAATGAAATCAGGGTTGTTGCCTCCCAGAAAAAGAAGAAGAGAAGAAGGTCATTGGCGAATACCAAGCCGTTCATGATGCCGAGGAAGCTCAAGAGGTAAAAGAAAAGGAGGTGGGGGCGGGCTTTCCGGGGTCCATGGATCTTTCGATACCGTTCCATGTAGTGGAGGGAGTAGATGGCAACGGCGGAACCGACAAAAGTGATGAAGGCATTAAAGATGAAAGCCATATGGTCCACGAAAAACACGGGGGTGATCTCCTCGTGCGGCAGGAGTGCGAATTCTAAGTAGGCGAGGGTGAAGACCTGGACCAGGGCCGATAAGGTAGCAACCCTGCTCTTCAGGGAGAGGCCGGCATAAAGGAAAAAGGCCAGCAGCCCAAAATCGGCCAGGGTGACGATTTCAACCAGGCTGAAACCAAACAGGAAGTTTGGGGCAGGGGAATAGGAAAAGGGCAGGGATTGATACACCAGGGTCGAATTCGTCCCTAAGAGGAGCGCGGTGGCCAGAACTACCAGGACTCGGACCCGAAAATCCCTAAAGACATAAACAATAATTCCGGCCACGACCGGCCCAATGATGGCTGTAGCTACAAGCAAATCCATACCTGACGCCACTCCCCCTCAGAGGTAGAATGTCACAAACCGGCCCAGTTATACCAGGTTGGGCAGGTCGTTGTGCCCCGCATGTACCGGTCAGAACAAGGAAAAGGGATTGGACCAAAGAAAAGAAGGAAAAGGGAGGGATGGGCATGGAGTATCCAGTGATTGACTTTCACGTTCACCTGGTCGATTATGATTGGTACCGACCTTGGGTGGTAGAATGGATCCAGGAATTCATGGAGGAAGATTTTGAGGGGGTGCGCGAGAAATACTCTGACCCTAAAGCCTTCGTCACCCTGATGGACGAGTACGGTGTTGACTATTCAGTGGTGATGGCCGAACAAAGCCCGATTACCACGGGGATTGCCGGTAACGAGAAAGTGGGAAGGTTTTGTGCTGCCTCCCCGCGCCTGATACCCTTTTGCACCATTAATCCTCACCTGGAAGCTGACCCGGCCCGGTCACTGGAACGGCTGGTTGATGAGTTTGGTTTTCGCGGGATCAAGCTTTACCCCACGTATAACCATTTCTACCCGAATGCCCCTGAACTGTATCCGCTGTATGGGCGCGCCCAGGACCTTGGGCTCGTGGTCATGGTTCATACCGGTTCATCGATTTTCAAGGGCTCTCGGATCAAGTACGGGGACCCGGTTTACCTGGACGATGTGGCTGTTGATTTCCCTGAACTCAAGATCCTGCTGGTACACAGCGGACGGGGCTTTTGGTACGACCGGGCCTTTTTTCTTGCCAGGCTGCACCCTAACGTGTACATGGAGATTTCTGGTTTACCCCCAAAAAAGCTCTTGACCTACTTTCCGGAGTTTGAACGGAACGCGGAAAAGATTATTTTCGGTTCAGACTGGCCAGGACTGTTTGATGTGAAAGGGAACCTGGAGGCAATTAGAAAACTTGAAATTTCCGACCGTGCCAAGGGCCTCATTCTGGGAGGAAATGCCGCCAGGGTCCTGGGATTGGGGTGAAGCTGACGACGATGTACCATATTCAAGCACTTACTTTTGATTTCTGGTGGACCCTTTTTCGCTACCCGGCAGAGGAGCAGGCGGACGAGATCCGGGTCCAGAGGCTGGTAAAGGGTCTGGCGGGCCACGGGTTTTGCGTCAGCCTGGAGAAAGTAAGAATGGCCCTGGCTGCCTGTAGGAAGCGGACAATGGAAAAACAGTACAACCAAGGACTTGATTTAACCCCCCCGGAGCAGATTGGCTGGATCCTAAACTACCTCGGCCTTCCTGTTAGAGAAGCCGTTATTGAGAACCTCCTGGTACCCTATACGACGGTTCTCTTTGAGGTTCCGCCGGTTCTGATGGAGGACGCGCGCGAACTGCTCCACGGCCTGGCGAAAGATTACCGGCTCGGCCTCATTTGCAACACAGGGACCAGTCCCGGTTCCACCCTCAGGCATTTTCTCCGGAAAGAAGGGATTCTAACCTGTTTTTCATACTTGCTTTTTTCCAATGAAGTCGGGATTGCCAAGCCTAATCCCAAGGTTTTTGAGATGGTCCTGCGGGCCTTGGAGATAAAGGATCCAGGTCAGGCGGTGCATATCGGTGACGACCCGAGGAGCGATATCAATGGTGCAAAACAGGTTGGGATGAAAGCCATCTGGTTCAACTCACGTGGTCTCGATTCCGAGATTACGGTCAGGGCCGATGCGACCATCAAAGGGTTGAAAGAAATTAAAGCCCTGGCATTCATTCACCGGAACAAGGGTCCTGAAGGCTAGCCTTGCAGGTTAGGCTGCTCCTTTTCACCTTTACCTTACAGGCCTGCACCTAAACTGGTTTTGTTCCCGGCCCGTTTCAGCCCGTTAAGAGTCTGCTTTTTCGTCATTCAGATACCAAGAGGTCATGGGCATGGGTGTGGTTGGGTCAGGTGCAGCGCAACCCGGGGATAGTGCTCCATGCCACCTTTGAAGCGGTGGCACCGCGAAGTATGAAAAACAGAGGCGGTATTCAGCGGCCCCTTGTTCGGGTTAGGATTTGGAGTTGCACGCCCGGGGTGCTCCGGAACGAAGCCGGTTATGCCCCAGGCCCTGGGGGCTGACGGGTACCAAAGCGGGCAGAGGAGCAACCAGGGCGAAGGGGATGGTGCGATTTTTGGAGCAATGGGAGGAGGGCGAGTGGGGAATGATCAATACCCTGCTTTTCGACCTTGATGGTACCCTGCTTGAAATCGATATGGACTTTTTCTTAGAAAAATACTTCGAGGCAATGGTCTCACGTTTTGATGGTCTTGTAGACGGGAGGTTTCTGGTTCAGCAGATTCTGAAGTCGACCCGCACCATGGTGGAGAACACAGATCCAGGCCGAACAAACAAGGATATCTTTATGGAGGATTTCTTCCGGGCGACTGGCCTTGACCCGACAGAGGTCCTGCCGAGGTTTGACGCTTTTTACCAGGAAGATTTCCCGGGACTCAGGGTCTACGCCAAGAGGATTCAGGTGGCCAGGGAGGTCCTGGCCAAAGCCCGGGAACAGGGTTATACACTGGTTCTAGCTACGAACCCGGTCTTCCCTGTCTCTGCCATTAGGAACAGGATGGAATGGGCGGGGATAGATGGTTTTGAATTTGAGCTTGTGACCGCTTACGAGAACATGCATTTTTGTAAACCGCACCTTGAGTACTACCAGGAAGTCCTGGAAAAAATTTGCCGGGCCCCGGAAGAATGCCTGATGGTGGGCAACGATGTGGGGGAGGATTTGGTTGCTGGCAAGCTCGGCATCAAGACATATTTGGTTACGGATTTTATCATAAATAATACGGAGGCCAACTTTCAACCCGACCTTTCCGGCAGTTTAAGGGATTTTATGGGTCTCTTGTTACAGAAGAGGCTGAGTCGGTTCTAGCGAAGGGGAGAAGCGATTGGAATTTCTGGTTGAATCACTCCTTCTCATTGCGGTCCTCATCGCGGCTTCAAAAGGAGCCGGGGCTTTAAGCAGCAAGGTGGGGCAACCGGCTGTCTTAGGGGAATTACTCGCCGGGTTACTCCTGGGCCCGTCCCTTTTAGGATTGATCCACTTTTTTCCCAGTCCCGAGGTTTTGGAGACCGAGCGGCAGGTCTTGGAGATCATAGTCAAGGACCTGGCCAAATTTGGGGTTATCTTTCTCATGTTCCTGGCCGGCCTGGAAACAGAGTTAGAGGAGATGAAAAAGGTTGGCCTGGCTGCTGTTAACGGAGCCACCGGCGGTGTAGTCTTTCCCTTTGTCTTCGGGTTCGCCCTGTCAAGGGCCTTTGGTTTTGGTTTAACCGATAGCCTCTTTATCGGTACCATTCTGACTGCCACTAGTGTCAGCATCTCGGCGCAAACCTTGATGGAGCTTGGTCAGCTTCGGTCCAAAGAAGGAACTACCATTCTGGGAGCAGCTATTATTGATGATGTCATGGGCATTATCCTCCTCTCTTTTGTGGTGGCCCTAACGGCTCGGGTGAGGGATGGGACTGCTGAGGGGATCAGCCTGCTGGTCAGCTTTGGTGCCATCATTCTGAAGATGGCCCTCTTCTTGGCTGTTTCCATTGCGGTGGGTTCATATGTGTTAAAAAGGGTGGCCAAACGGCTGGGGGTGTTGCCGGCCAGTGAAGTGGTCCTGGCCTTTGGAATCGTGGTGGTACTTGTTTATTCCTGGGGGGCCGAGGTTCTGGGTGGAGTGGCGGATATTACCGGGGCCTATATCGCTGGTTTGATTTTCGCTGGAACGCCCATCAAACACATCATGGAAGAGAAGATGAAGACCCTGGCTTATGGTTTTTTTGTTCCGGTCTTTTTTGTGAATATTGGGTTGGAGGCCAATATTTTTGGTTTAGAAGGGTTTTTTCTTTACACGGCTGTAGTTACCGTTGGAGCCATTTTGACCAAGATTATCGGCTCGGGTTTGGGGGTATGGTTGACACAGTTTACAGCCATGGAATCCCTCCGGGTTGGTACCGGAATGGTTTCCCGGGGTGAGGTGGCTCTGATCATTACCAACGTGGGCCTGGACCGGGGTGTGATCGGGCGTGAGGTTTTTTCCATGATGGTCATTATGACCTTGATTACCACCATGATCACACCGATCTTGCTGAGGCTAGAGTTTCCGAGGAAAAAACCCGGGAAGGGAAGGATCGAGCTCGAGCCGGAGCTGGAAGGCTCCCGGTGACCTTGAGATAAATTTAGTCCAAGATTTGACGCGGCGATGGCTTTACTCGGCTGAAGAAAACCATGGGGCTCCGTACTTGGAGCCTTTCTTTGTTTTTCGGGTGACCTTTGGGGCCTTCGATTGAAGTGGAAATCTGATGTTAAGGCAGATGGGCAAATAGATAAAGTTCTGGGTATCCGGGGGATGAGCCGGGTATCAGCGGGGTTATTGAAACTAGTGGTTGCCCTGGCGACGCGGCTACCGTTCAGTACCGTTCAGGCAAGCAGCGGAGGTATTGAAAGAAGCAGGGTTTCCGGTTCTGAGCCATGGGACAGTGTACGCGGAAGTAAGGCGTTATGGGGCCGAGCAGGTGAGGGAGCAAGAAGCACAAAGTCAGAAGATATTCAAGGAAGGGCAGGGTGAAAGCCAGGGGTATGGAACTCTATGGACTGGGAGCAGTGGAAACGGTCACGTACGTACGCTTCTTGATGATGTAGACATTTTTGAGGGAGTTGTATTATCATAGTTTATGGTGATTTTTTTCCTGGACACTAAAGGAAGGTTGTGAGATTTTGTTTTTGTTTATCCCCTGATTGGTTTGCTCGGGCTATCGGGGAAGCAAGCTAATTTTCGTAAGAGATTGTCAAAAGGGGGACAGGGCCGTCGATGCTGGAGATGTGGCGTGACATTCGATCAAACTGATGCGTCGGGGGATCGACATCAAGGCGGGTAAAGACGTCAACGTTATGAGGACCCTCCGGGTACAGGACGCCATGACAAAAAATGTAGATGCCGTACCAGAGGATGCAGTAGTAGGGGATGTTATTAAACTAATGCAGAAAACAAGACATACCGGTTTCCCGGTTCTTTCTGAAAAGAAGGAACTCATTGGAATTATTACCCTCGAAGACATTCGGGACATTAAACCGGCAGAAAAAAGGTTGTCGGTTCCGGTCCGGGAGGTTATGACCAAAGAATTGATTACGGTTCACCCGGATGAAACCCTAGCCGATGTTTTCCGTAAGTTTTCCTATGAAGGAATCGGCCGGCTGCCGGTGGTTTCAAAGAACAGCCACCGCCGGTTGCTTGGCCTGATAACCAGAAGTGACATCATCCGTGCTTACAACCGCGCCCTGGAGGAAAGGGAAAGGGTCTGACATTCAGTTTCAGTCTTTCCGACCCTGGCACTCGAGGCAAAGCCCGTAGAATTCTGTACGGTGGGACCGGATCTCAAACCCGGTCCTTTGTCTTACTTTTTCTTCTAACCCCTGGTCAACCGGTAGGTCAATGTCATAAACCCGTCCGCATTCCTCGCAGACAAAATGGTAATGGCTTATTGGATTTCCGTCAAACCGGCTGAATGTACTCCCGTAGTCGAGCTCGACGATTTCCCCCATTTCTTTTAGGACCTTCAGGTTCCGGTAAACGGTACCCAGGCTGATATTAGAAATCCTTTTCCGGGCCTGAGCGTGGATCCAGTCAGCCGTGGGGTGGGAGCTCGTACTGCGGAGGATCTCGAGGATGGTTTGGCGCTGCCTGGTCATTCGTGTTCTTGGTTTCCTGTCTCTGGCCACGGCGTTCAGGCACCTCTTTTCGGCTTGAAACCCAGCGCCGATTAAGAATTTATTTTCGGCGCGGGGGTTACTGGTTTTGGGCCCGGGAGAACCCGTGCTTTCCTAGCTGCCGGCCCAAGGAAACGTAGCGACCCCGGCAGTAAGCTACTGGTTTGGTCTCTTCCCACTGGATCTGGTCACTGTCGGAAAGGACCTCTTCATCGGCATGGATGGCTACAACTTCGGCAATGAATAGTTGGTGGCTTCCCAGGCTGACCTCCCGGGTTACCCGGCACTCAAGGTTGACGGGGCACTCCTTGATCAAAGGGGCCTGAACCATCCTGGCCGGGACAGGGGTCAGGTTTAATGCGGCGAACTTATCGGTATCTCTTCCGGAGTAGGTACCACAGTAGTCGGTGGCGTAAGTGAGATTTTCGGTGGGGATATTGATCACGAATTCCTTACTCTCCTGGATCAAGGGGTAAGAATAACGCTGGGGACGGACACTAATCCCCACCATTGGGGGCTCAGAACAGAGGATTCCCGTCCAGGCGATGGTAATGATATTGCCCATTCTTTTCGGGTCACTGGTTGTCACCATTACCACCGGAAGGGGGTATAAAGCGGTGGTAGGGTTTAATAATTTTTTGGCCAAAATGATCAACTCCTGAAGAAGTTTTTTTTAGGATATGTCTTCCCATAATCAAGTGATAATTTATTAATTTTTCCATTTATTCATCCTTCATGGGGGCCAATTCAGGTGCTTTTCCGTAAGTCCGGCACTCTCGTAGTTTCAAAAGGGCGGCTTCTGTGACCGCCTCGATGGCCTTGGCGTATGCGTCCGGCCCGCAGGCAGATTTTTCTCCTTTTCGGATGCTGTGGAGAAAGTCTGTAGCGTGATCAGCCATCGCGTTCATGGCGGCCACCATGAAATACGTGTTTACGTTGTTTTTGCCGACCAGCCCCCGGGCCAAGAAGGCGGCTCCGGTTCCTCCATGCTGCACAAAGGGGATATAGTGTCTACCTTGTGTAAAGAGCCGGGATTGGACGGCTTGGAGGCGTTCCAGGTTGGGTTGGTGAGATTCCCCCCGTTTGGCCCCGTGGGCCATCCCGATGGGATAGGCAATGGCATCGGTGCCGGTGTACACGACAAAGGCCTCAACCCAGGCGGCATACTCTTGTGGCGACGCTGTTTTGTCAAGGTCACCGGTTGAGGCGTGACTGGTACTGCCCAAGGTGGCTTCCGGGGCGGCGGCTCCAAACTCAGCCTCAAGGAGAACCTTACGTGGCCCCAGGCTGGTGCGAATGGAGATCAGAATGTCCCTGGTCACGGCAAAGTTCAGAACCGGCGGCAGGTCCGCGGTATCCACCATGGCCCAGGCCGGCTCCAGGATGGTTATCGCCGTTATAAACCCGTCCTTGAAATTGCGGTACAGAACCCCAGTCAGGTAGTTCACGTAACCGTCCACGGTTTTGGGACCTGGGTGTTCTTGCAGTAAATCGGTTGGTACCGAATCCAAGGCCTGTTCAATCAGCTTCCGGGCGTGCCCGGTTGGATTCCTGCTGCCCTGTACGGTCTTGGGTCCCCTGGTCCTTGGACTTTTGTTCCCAGCCTGTTCTGTATTGGCTTCCTGAGTTACAGGGTTTGGCTCAAAAGGAGGAGGGCGGAAATGGTCGAGGGCCAGCGCTACGGCTGGGGCCTGGTATTGTTCCTGCAGAACCGCCAGCATTCCTTTAGCCAGTTTGGCCCCGCGTGCCAGGTAAACAAGGTCGGAGCTGAGCTCTGACCTCCTGTTTTCTGTAGAGAGACCCAGTCCTTTAGGGTCACCCCCGATGGTTCGGAGGGCATTCTGGCTGAGCTGGATAATGAGGGGTGAGCCGGCACCATGAGCAGCCGCTCTCATTAAGCCGTGGAGGTAAATCTCAAGGGGAAAATTAGCGTTGGCTGCGAGAACAGTGACGCGCCTTTCTTCGGCAATGAGTTCGCCTTTGGAAGTATAGGGGCACTGCTGGCGGAACAGTTCCTTGAGCTGGGAAGCCGTGAGAAAGTTCACGGGACTGCCTCCATCTGGTTGTACGCCTTGGCCGTTCCGGAACAAGACCGGATCGGCCGCAGGTGCGAAGGGCTACAAAACCACAAACCTAGTATTTCCTAAAACTGATTCCCCATGAAACCTAGATTTCCTGCTTCCCCTTCAGCCTGGATTTGAGGAGAAGGACGAGCCGCTAGGGGTGTGTGGTTGACGGCCTGGTCTGGTCTTGTGTGCAACAGTGGGGTGCGCATTCTTGCCTCGTGGTGACATGTGGTGGTGGATGTGGGGTCAGACGATTAAAACCAAAAAAAAGCGAACCGGGAAGCCTCAGCTTGGTGAGAATGGAAAATCTGCCCTGGCGGGGCGAACCGGGGTTCGACATACTAGATATTGTGGTTTATAATTAGCTCGAAGTCTACATATAGAGATATCCAGGAGTGGTGCTCTGGGGTGCCTCCATAATGGTGGCACCACGGAGTATGAAAATCAGGAACAAGCCGGCTGTAGACAGCCTCCATCAGGGTGCCAACCAACGTGTTTCTTGAATAACTGTTTGGTAAGGTCCGGTTGTGCCTCTGGCCGTGGGGAGGCATGAGTTGATACTGGAGACAGTTTACAACATCTGGATGTAGGCGATATGAGGTCTTGGGAGCGGTCCCGGGTTGCGAGGCCGGAAGGGGACCAGTGCTAAGCAAGATCTTGAGAAAGGGGAAGGGGTCTTGAGGTGTCCATTCTGCGGTGAGATGGAAAGCAAAGTGCTGGACTCGCGGCCAACGGATGAAGGAAATACCATCCGGCGCCGTCGAGAGTGTATTTCCTGCTCAAAACGATTTACAACCTACGAAAAGGTTGAGGTCATTCCACTGGTGGTCATCAAAAAGGACGGACGCCGTGAGGCCTTTGACCGCAACAAGATCCTGAAAGGAATGATGACGGCCTGTGAAAAACGGCCGATTTCCCTTCATGTACTGGAGGAGGCGGCAGATGACATCGAGCGGACCCTGAGAAGCAGGTGGGAGAAGGAGGTGGAATCCAGGGAAATCGGCGAGCTTGTGATGGAACGGTTAAGGGACCTGGATGAAGTGGCATACGTGCGCTTTGCATCCGTGTACTGGCAGTTCAAGGATATCAACCGTTTCATGGAAGAGCTCCAAAACCTCTTGAACAAGGGTTAGTTCGAAAAGCCCCTCCCTTCAGGCGCTGGGGGTTAAGGTTTCTGTTGATGAAGGGAAAGTAAGAACGGAAGTGGGAGCAAGGGATACTTCGTACCAGCGGAGAAGGACCGGTAGGGCTTATGTTCAAAAAAGGAGGCCGTTTTTTTGAAAGTCAGCAAGAATGCCAGAACGGTTCTGCAAAAGAGATACCTCAAGAAGGTCAATGGCAAGGTGGTTGAGTCCCCGGAGGATATGCTGACCAGGGTGGCCAGATGCATTGCCGGTGTGGAGGCTGAGGTTTACGGGAAAAGCCGGAAGGAAGTTAGGCAGCTGGAAGAGGCTTTTTGCGAGATCATGGACAGCCTGGAGTTCCTTCCCAACTCCCCAACCCTGATGAACGCCGGTCGGGAGCTTCAGCAGCTTTCAGCCTGTTTTGTCCTGCCGGTGGAGGATTCCATGGAAAGTATCTTCGAGACTTTGAAGAATGCAGCCCTGGTACATAAATCAGGGGGTGGAACCGGGTTTTCCTTTTCGAGGTTGAGACCGAAAAACGACCAGGTCAGGTCAACCGGGGGGATTGCCAGCGGACCGGTGTCCTTCATGAAGTGTTTTGATGCTGCCACGGAAGCCGTAAAACAAGGAGGAACACGCCGCGGGGCAAATATGGCGATTCTAAGGGTCGACCACCCCGATATCATCGAGTTTATTACATGTAAGGAACAGGACACTGAGATTACCAACTTCAATATTTCAGTCGGGGTTACCGAAGGGTTCATGGAGGCGGTGAAAAATGGTCGTCCTTACGACCTGGTTAATCCCCGCACCGGGGAAAGGGTCGGAAGCCTTGATGCCCGGGAGGTTTTCGACCTCATCGTGGAGATGGCCTGGAAAAACGGTGAACCGGGGATTGTTTTCCTTGACCGGCTCAACAGGGATAACCCTACTCCTGCGCTCGGGGGGATTGAGAGTACGAATCCTTGTGGGGAACAGCCTTTGCTTCCTTACGAGTCGTGTAATTTGGGCAGTATTAACCTCTCGCTCATGGTGAAGGAAACAAAAGACGGTCCCCAAGTGGACTGGCCCCGGTTGGAAAGGGTTATACGCACGGCGACCAGGTTCTTGGATAATGTGATTGATGCCAACCGGTACCCGATCCCTCAAATTGACCAGATGACCAAGGGTAACCGCAAGATTGGTCTGGGAGTAATGGGGTGGGCAGATCTACTTGTCCGGCTCAGGATACCGTATGATTCGGAAAAGGCCCTGAAACTGGCTTCCAGGATCATGGAGTTTATCAGTTACAAGTCAAAGGAAACATCGGTCGAGCTCGCCCGGGAGAAGGGACCATTCCCCAACTTTGAAGGTAGCATCTTTACCCGGGAGAGCTGGCATGCCCGGTTCGAGGGATTGGAATGTGACTGGGCTGAACTGGAGAACCGGATCAAGAAATGGGGCATACGTAATGCTACGACAACTACTATTGCCCCGACAGGTACCATTAGTATCATCGCCGGCTGTAGTTCAGGGATCGAACCCTTCTTTGCCATCGCCTTTACCCGGCATGTCCTGGATGATGAGCGGCTGGTGGAAGTTAACCCCCTCTTTGAAGAAATAGCCCGGTCTGAAGGTTTTTACAGCGAGGAATTGATGCGTGTCATTGCCGAGAGGGGTAGTGTGCAGGGGGTGGAGGGGGTCCCGAAGGAGTTTCAAGAGCTTTTCGTTACTGCCCTGGACATCAGCCCAGAATCCCATATCAAGGTCCAGGCCGTCTTTCAGGGTTTCACCGATAACGCTGTCTCCAAGACTGTTAACTTTCCCAACCAGGCGACCCCCACCGAGATCCGAAGGGTCTATGAAATGGCCTATGAATTGGGTTGTAAAGGGATTACGGTGTACCGGGATGGCAGCCGTGGGAGCCAGGTGCTCAACGTTGGAAAGGAAAAAACTAACGCCAAGGCAAAAGAGGAGGAAAAGGCGGCACAGGCAAAGGATCATGATGGCCTGCGGATGCTCCAACCTAACGGGCACTGGGGTAAGATTAAGCCTGTGGACCGGCCCAGGCGCCTCCGAGGGTTTACCGACAGCAAGGTAACACCGCTCGGAAGCCTTTATCTTACCCTCAATGTTTACCGGGATCACCCCTTTGAACTATTCGCCCAGATCGGGAAGGCTGGAAGCGACGTGACTGCCTTTACGGAGGCGATTGCCCGGTTGATATCCCTGGCTTTTCGCTGCGGGATTGACCCCCATGAGGTAGCCGAACAGTTAATAGGAATCGGTGGCAGCAGGTCCATCGGTTTTGGTCCCAACCGAGTGCGGTCGGTACCGGATGCCATTGGACAGTTCATGAAGGAATGCCTCGAGCGGGGTTTTGAAGTGGACGAACCAGGCCCTGGGGTAGAGCAGCTCCAGCTCTTTCCAGAAGAGGGCCGCCGGGAGGAAGCAGCTACCCTGCCACCCCCGGAGGGCGTGGACCCTTCTCAAGGAGCCGCCGAAAAAAAAGGAGGGTTGAGTTTTAACCTCTGTCCTTCCTGTGGTTTGAACACTCTGGTGCACGTGGAGGGGTGCGCCAAGTGCATGGCTTGTGGCCACAGTGAATGCTGAGGGAGGGTGTCCTGGACTTGAGGAGAGTGGAGCGCAGGTTCAGAGGTGGATCTTCTAGCAATGACCCGTAATGAAAAACACGGGCAGGAAAGTGGAGAGAAAAATGGTGACGAGGGAGAAGATGGCCATCCCACCGGCCAGGAGGTAATCCCGGTGATGCAACCCCCTGGGATTGACAGAATAAGAAACCAGGAAACGAATCCGGTCTTCCAGGGCATACCCGCTTGAAAGCAACAGGGGTTGGGCACCGTGATAGCTGAATTCTGGTGCTTTAGCTTTTGTGGCTGTCTTGTAGATATTGAGCAGGTTACGGGCATAAGCCGCTGGCTGGCGGGTAATGTCGGCGACAAGCTGGTCACAAGCCTTTTCCTTTTCGATGACCAAGCGGTTGAAGAAGTAGTGGGCGATGGGGTTGTAAAACATAAGGTCCTTCAAGAATAAGGCCAGCCATATGATCAGAGTGTCGCGGCGCACGATATGGGCCGCCTCATGCAGGA
>SESX01000043.1 GCA_004367365.1 Candidatus Acetocimmeria pyornia | reverse complement strand
AAATGTAGCCGGCCTTCTCAAAGGCCTGGCGCAAACCATCTATTGAAAGCTCTTTCTCCGGAAGCCCCAGTTGAGCCAACCTCCCCTCTCCCTTCAACTGAATCTAGGATCTAGGGTTTTATGCTTGAATATGCACCCTGGTCCGTGTCCAAACATTACCGCTTTCTTTGCTTCTCTTTAACTGACGCCACTTCAGCTTTTTTTGCCAAAGCCGGGCATCAACTTCAGTGTACCATGCCCGCCCAGGAGAAAACAACCGGCACTATAGCAGTATAATTGTACCCTCAGGTCGGGAGTCCGTGCCGTGACCTCCATCACCGTCTCACTCTTACACCAGCATAATCAGGGAGTATAGAAACATGGATTGTGCAAATAAGAAGAATCAAAGACAACAAACGTCTCCTCCACAGGGAGCCAAGAATAGAGGCTACATAACAGAAGGGCCTAGGCGGCCTGGGGATTACGACCTTACAGTTCTTAGACAAAATCCTTGACACTACCTCATCATACGGTAATAATAGATACATGCTTAGACTAGTGCTCCATGCCCCTCGCGGTGCGGCGGTACCACGGATGATGAAAATTAGGAGCAAGCCGGTTGCTGCAGTCTGTATAAGGGGTGCCAACGAAGGGGTAGGCACCGGCTTCCTGAGCGGCGGTCAGCGAACGAGTTCAAGAACCGCAGGCGGCGGAGGACCAGCTACAGCCACCTGTCCGCAGGGTTAAGGGCATCATATCACACCAGCGGCTGCCGTGCAGGAGATTAAATATTAAAACCCAAGATGTGTCCATTGCTGTACCGGGTATACCAATAAAGTACTTGCCAGAAACTGGAGGGAAGAAGGCATGCTCTTGAATCTCGATCCGGTCCTCCTCAGGCTCGGTCCCGTCGAGGTCCGGGTCTACGGCCTGATGATGGCCCTTTCGGTGGCCATTGGAATCTACTTTTTTCTGAAAAACGGTAGAAAAAAAGGATTTGACGAGGATTTCCTCCTGAGCCTGGCCCTTTGGGTTGTTTTCGGGGGGATTATCGGGGCCCGGCTTATTTACGTCCTCACCAACCTCGGGGATTACACGGGAAACCCACTGGAAATGGTTAAGGTCT
This sequence comes from Candidatus Acetocimmeria pyornia, assembly GCA_004367365.1. Taxonomy (GTDB): domain Bacteria; phylum Bacillota; class Sulfobacillia; order UBA3575; family UBA3575; genus Acetocimmeria; species Acetocimmeria pyornia. Next base: position 15,227 of record SESX01000043.1, on the reverse strand, counting down.
GGCAGGGAGGTCTTTCCTTTCATGGGGGACTCCTCGGGGGAGTAGTGGCCGGGCTGCTGGTAATAGGTAAGAAAAAGGCTTCCTTCAACCAGCTCGCCGACCTGACGGTACCTGGGCTCACCATCGGTTATACCCTGATTAGATTTGCCAATATCTTTAACCAGGAGGTCCTGGGAAGGCCAACCCCGCTTTCACCTTTCGGGCGTCATCCGGCCCAACTCTACGGGGCAGCCATCGGGCTCGTGCTCCTTCTGCTGCACAATCTCTGGGCGAGGCGTAACCCCCCGGATGGTTATCTCTTCTGGTCTTTCTTTCTCTATTATTCCATACTGCGTGGCATCATCGAAGAAACCTTCCGGGCCAACCCACTCTTTGCCCTTGGCTATACCAACGAGTTTTGGGGTCTCGGTTTCTTCACCCTGACCCACCTGGTTACCCCGGCCCTGGTCCTCTTCGCCTGGTGGATGCGCCGGCAGACATCTCGATAATTTCCTCCCCGCTGAGGGTGGAAACCAGTCGTTCCACATCCAGGATGACGATGGAGCGCCGGTCAATGTCGATGATCCCTTGCTTCCTGAGACCGTTTAAGAGCCGCGTCACCGTCTCCCTGGAGGCACCCATCATATTGGCCAATTCTTGATGGGTCAGCTTCAATCCCAACCGGACCAACTTCCCTTCCCTGGTTCCGTGCTCTCCTGCCAGGCGCAAGAGGGTACCCACCATCCGGCCGTAGGTATCCCTCAAGGCCAGGTCCCGGATCTTGGCCTGTGCTTCCCGTAACCGCATGCTCATGAGTCCAAGCATTTTCACCGCAATGGACGGGTTATCTCTGAGTACCCGGTCAAAATCATCCCTCCGGATGGATCCGACCCTGGAGTCGTTCATGGCCTCGGCTGAAGCCGGGTACGGCCCCGGGTCGAAAAACACGACCTCGGCGAAAACCCCTCCCGGCCTGATGATATGAAGAATGTGCTCGCGGCCGTCAGGGGTCAGCTTATAGATCTTGACCTTTCCCGAACAGACAAAGTACAGGGCTTCTCCCGGGTCACCCTCAAAAAAGATAACCTCGCCTTTGCGGTACTTGAAAACCCTGGTGATTTCAAGTACGTTGGCAAGCTCCTTTTCGCCAAGCTCCGTAAAAATAAAGACCTGGCGCAAAACTTCCTTCAAAGACCACATGGCGACCCACTTTGTACCTCCCCATGCCTTTAGCGGCGGAAAATCACCACCGAACCCCGCTCAACCATGGCCTCAAGCTTTTTTCGCGCCCAGGCCTTGATCACCTGGCGGACCGGGGGGAGCAGAAAAGAAAAGCCCACCGCATCGGTAATAAGTCCCGGTGTCAGCAAGAGTGCCCCTCCTACCAGGACCAGCAAACCATCTACCAAGCCAACCGCCGGGACCTCCCCGCGCGCAAGGTCATCACGGATCCGGCCCAGGATGGTCAGGCCCTGGGACCTGGCCATGAGACCACCCACGATCCCTGTGAGCACAATGAGGAGCAGTGTATTGGCCGTGCCGATCCGTTTCCCGATTTCGATGAGAAGGATGAGCTCAATGAAGGGTACCGCAATAAATAGTGCCAGAATTCGGGCCAACAACGGGTCCCACCTCTCTCATGCCGCGGCACAGGTTGGGATCATCTGCACAACCTTTCCCACAGCCCCGGAAGCACCTTCCTGATGGGCCGGGGCTTACCCTGCCGGTTTATAAAGGCGTGGACGGTTTGACCGGTAGCTAGTAGTTCCCCGTCTCCTTCCCTCTCAACCTTGTATCCGAAGGTCAGCTTCGCAGCCGACATCCCCTCCAGGCGGGCAGTGACAACTATTTCCTCATCGTACCGGGCCGGAGCCAGGTAGGCGGCATTGCACTCCACCACCGGAGAATAAACACCCTTTTCTTCGAGACCGGTATACGGAAAACCCCACCGGCGAAAAAGTTCTGTCCGGGCTGCTTCGAACCAGGTAAAGTACACGGAATGGTGGACAAAACCCATCTGGTCCGTCTCTGCGTAACGTACCCGGAAGGCCACCCGGGCCTCTTCTCCTAGGCGCTGGTCCAGGTCTTCTTCTGGATTTCCTTCATTTCCTTTTAAGCTTACCACTACTCCATCTACTGGTTTGCTGCCGTGTTCCATCATAATACCCTCGCTTTCCCCCGGTAAACAAGCCCTCTTGTTCCATCAATGGTGACAACCATCCCGCTTCTTAAGATCTCAGTTGCCCTGGCTGCTCCCACCACCACCGGAAGGTTAAGACTTAATCCTGTAGTGGCCGCGTGGGAGGTAAGACCGCCCTCCTCCACCACCAGCGCGGCTGCCCTCTTGATCGCCGGCATGTAATCAGGGTTAGTAGTGGAAGCAACTAGAATATCGCCGGTCTCAACCTTTTCGAGAGCCTCAGCCGCACTGGCTACCACGCACACCCTACCCGTTGCAGAGCGGTGTCCAATACCGGTTCCTCGCACCATGACTTGACCGACTGTGTGAACCTTGATCAGATTGGTAGTTCCCGTTACCCCCACTGGAACACCCGCCGTAATGACCACCAGGGCCCCTTCGTGGACCATTCCCGCATCAAGTGCCGTCTCAACCGCCCGCTCGATGGTTTCGTCGGTATTGTCACTGGGTTGAACCGTTAAGGGAAAAACACCCCAAGAAAGACAAAGGCGCCTGGCAACTTCCGGCTTCGGGGTTACCGCAATGATGGGGGCCTGTGGACGGTACTTGGATACCATCCGCGCCGTGTGACCCGACTGGGTGGCCGTAACCACTGCTTCCACCTTCAAGTCCTGGGCGGTGGTACACGTTGCATGGCTGATGGCGTCAGTCACGGAAGAGGCCGGACCGGGTTTCCTGTTGGCCAGCATTTTTTCGTAATCCAGGGCCTGTTCTGCCCGGGACGCGATCCTGGCCATGGTACGGACCGCCTCCACCGGGTATTCCCCTACCGCTGTTTCTGCCGAGAGCATCACGGCATCGGTTCCGTCAAAGATGGCGTTGGCAGCATCACTGGCTTCGGCCCGCGTGGGCCTCGGGTTATGTATCATGGACTCCAGCATCTGGGTAGCGGTAATCACCGGCTTGCCAAGCTCGTTGCACCGGTGGATCATTTCCTTCTGCAGCACCGGAACCTCTTCCACCGGGAACTCCACCCCAAGGTCCCCACGGGCAACCATCAACCCGTCAGAAACCTTCAAGATACCCTCTAGGTTTCCCACGCATTCCCGGGTTTCCACCTTGGCAATCAGGTGCTGGTCACCACCCCATTCTTCCACCAGCCGTCGGACCTCCAGCACATCCTCTGGTTTGCGCACGAAGGAGACAGCAATGAAATCTACACCCATCTCCACCCCAAGGCGGACGTCATCCCGGTCGTTTTCAGTCAAAACCGGTAGCCCAAGGCCTGCTCCAGGCAGGCTGACCTTTTTCCAATCCGACAAGAGTCCCCCGTCGACCACCTGGCAAACTACATCTGGTGGACGGATTTCCTTAACCCGGAGAATGATGTTTCCGTCATCCAGAAGGACCTCACTACCGACCTCAACATCTCCCGGCAGCCCGGAGTAGGTAACCGAGACCCGGGTCTGGTCACCCCTGACCTCCCTCGTGGTGAGGGTGAACTCCTGCCCCCGAACCAGTGTCACCGGTCCACGGAGAAAGGTTTTGATCCTGATCTCAGGGCCCCGGGTGTCTAGCAAGATCGCCACCGGTACCCCGGCCTTCTCGGCCTGGACCCGTACGGTTTCAATGCGGCGGCAGAGTTCTTCCCTTTTGCCGTGAGAAAGGTTGAGACGTGCCACGTTCATCCCGGCCTGGATTAGACTTGCCACGGTCTCCGCAGATTCACTAGCCGGTCCGATGGTAGCAACGATTTTTGTTTTCCTCATTACTTGAACCTCCACAGGCACTCGCGCATCTTACTACAACCCCTGGCGACTGGTAAGATGCCGGCCACTGCACATGACCGGTGATTCTACCCTGGCCGGTGTAAGCAGCGGGAAACTATCATCCCTTCTGCTTCCAGCTCACCGCCCCGGCCGGAACCTCTCACCTGGCAAGGACGCCAGTCAACTCCAACAGCTCAAGGTTGATGGGTTTAGACCGGGCAATAACCTCCTCCAATGCCCGGGGTCTGACAGTTCCGTTGCCAAAAGCCACCATAGACCCGGTTTCCCCATCAAGGAGCAGTTCTACGGCCCTGGCCCCCATGAGACTCCCGAGGGACCGGTCCAGGGCACTCGGACTACCTCCCCGCTGGATATGCCCGAGGACAGTAACCCTGGTTTCCAAACCCGTTCTTTTTGCAATCTCCTCTCCGATGTCAAATCCGCTTCCAACCCCTTCCGCCACCACAATCAGGCTGTGGCGTTTTCCCCTCTTGAATCCTTTCAACAGGCGCCGGCACACCTCTTCAGGGTCCCAACTGACCTCGGGAATCAGAATCGATTCCGCCCCTCCGGCGAGCCCAGCCTCCAGGGCTAAGAACCCCGAGTCCCGACCCATGACCTCGATAATGAAGGTACGCTCATGGGCGGTGGCGGTATCGCGGATCCTGTTCATGGCATCGATGACCGTGTTAACAGCCGTATCAAAACCCAGACAATAATCGGTCAAGGCCACGTCGTTATCAATGGTCGCCGGAATTCCAACCGTGGGAAACCCCCGCCGGCTTAACTCGAGGGCACCCCGGAGGGAACCATCGCCCCCGATAACCACCAGGCCGTCCAACCCTTGCTTGCGCAGCTGTTCAACGGCACGGGCCTGCCCTTCGGGCGAGCAAAATTCCTGGCACCTCGCCGTATGGAGAATGGTTCCACCCCGGTGGATGATATCTGCCACCGAGCCCAGGTCCATTCGGGTGAATTCTCCCCGCAAAACACCAGCGTAACCATGGTAGATACCGTAAACATCAAGTCCGTGGTAAATCCCTTTCCTTACCACGGCCCTGACGGCTGCATTCATGCCTGGGGCATCTCCCCCGCTCGTGAAGACCCCGATTGCTTTCATACCGGTCCACTCCCGTCTTGAATACCCCTACCCAACTCCGAGCATCTCTCAGTCCTTGGTGTTAGGGCAAACCGAAATAACGGCCCTGTCGGCCAGCCCCAACCATCACCTAGCGGCCGAAGGTTTCAACCAGGATCTCGGAAGCCTCCTCCACTTCCCCTTCGGGAACCAGGACCTCAAATTGTCCTCCGTCCTTGGTGTCTTCCCTGTCGAATTTTCGTGGGGATTCCATGGCCCCAAGCCGCCTGATCCTGGCCAAGATCCCCTCGTCGACCAGTTTGCCCTGGATCTCAAGAGCCGTGGCTTCGTCGGGCGCAATGTAGACAACCGTCCACAAGGGAACTCCCCCTCCTCAGAACAACCCGCTGCTAGTATTTTTTCGTTCTCACACCAACTTATCCTGCCGCGGGCCCGACCATCCATGAGCGTGAGCAGGGGCCGGGCCTTCTGGTTCTGGCCGGTCCGGCAGTTCCACGGAAACGGTCGGGGCTACCGGAGCCTCTGTCTTCAGGGCGCTGGGAAGCACAAGGGACTCCCTCCCCATAAACTCGCCGATTTTCCCCTCCAGTTCAGGGGTTTTTTCTACCCAGAAGCGGCGGTCGGTGACGATCACCTTTTTCCCGGGAAGGTGCAGGTAGACAGGTACTGACCCGGGATGGGATTGCAGGATTTCTCTCAGGCGCACCATCACACCCCGGTCCAGCATCTCTGACGTAAGGCGGAGGTGAAGCCCGCTCTTGCCTTCTACCGGTTCAATACCATCGGCAACAACCTTGATTTCTTCATCCTGGGAAGAAACCCTCCCCTTCACCACGACCACGGCGTCTTCCCGAAGATTAGCGGCTTCCCGGCGGTAGACCTTGGGGAAAACGATGACTTCAACTGTGCCCGTCAGGTCCTCCAGGGTTAAGAAGAGCATTAATTCTCCTTTCTTGGTTGTAATCTTCTTGGTAGCGGCCACCAGTCCTCCGACAACCACCCCGCTTCCGTCGGGGATTTCCGCTAGTTGGTCCGCCCAGGCGCTAACCATGGCCTGCAGGACATCCTGGTACTCGGAGAGAGGGTGCCCGGAAAGATAAAGACCTAGAACTTCCTTTTCCATGGCCAGAAGTTTATTCCTGGGCAGGTCCTCGACATGAAGCGGCTCTTGGACCCCGACAAAACCGGGGTCATCGGCCCCAAGATCAAAGAAGGACAACTGGCCGGACCGCCGGTGCCGGTGGATTTCCTGGGCTGCCTCCAGGGCGCGGTCAACCCCACTCAGAAGCTGCGCACGGTTAGGTTCTATCGAATCAAAAGCCCCGGCCTTGATCAGGCTCTCCACCACCCTCCGGTTGAGCTGTCCGGAGTCAACCCTCCTGCAGAAATCATCGAAGGAGCGAAACTGGCCTTGCCCTTCCCTGGCCCCAACAATGGCTTCAATAGCTCCCCGCCCCACGTTTTTTACCGCCGCCAGGCCAAAACGGATCCCTGAACCAACCACGGTAAAGTCGGCCTGGCTTTCGTTCACGTCCGGCGGCAAAACGGAAATCCCCATCCGCCTCGCCTCGCTGACGTAAAAAGCCACCTTGTCACTGTTTCCCATGACACTGGTCAAAAGGGAAGCCATAAACTCCACCGGAAAATGTGCTTTCAGGTAAGCCGTACGGTATGCCACCAGGGCATAGGCAGCACTGTGGGCCTTATTAAAACCGTAGTTGGCAAACCTCATGATCAACCGGTATATTTCATCCGCTGTCTCTTCCTCAATACCGTTGGCACGGCACCCTTCAATGAAATTCTGCCTCTGCTGGTCAAGAATCTCTTTCTTTTTCTTCCCCATCGCCCGTCGCAGCAGGTCGGCCTGGCCCAGGCTGAACCCGGCCATCTTTGAAGCCACCTGCATGATCTGTTCCTGGTAAACCATAATCCCGTACGTCTCCGCCAGGATGGGTTCCAGGGCCGGGTGAATGTACTGGGGTTGTCCACGCTTGTTCTTGATGTACTCGGGGATATTCTCCATGGGGCCCGGACGGCACAGGGCCACAGCGGCGATGATGTCTTCGAACCGGGCCGGCTTGAGCTCGCGCAGCATATCACGGACCCACCCACTCTCGAGCTGGAAAACCCCGGCCGTGTCCCCGTTTTGAAAAAGGCGGTAGGTTTCGGGGTCGTCGAGTGGGATCTCCTCCACCCGAAAATCTTTCCGCCCCCTCAGATTGACCTTTTCCTGGGTTTTCGCAATCACAGTCAGGGTCCTTAATCCCAGAAAGTCCATCTTCAACAAACCCAATGCCTCCAGGGTTTCCATGGGAAACTGGGTTACGACGGCTCCGTCGCTGGTTTTCTGAAGGGGCACATGCTCGATGAGGGGCTCCCTGGAAATCACCACTCCGGCCGCATGGACCGAAGCATGGCGGGGCAGTCCTTCCAGGGCCCGGGCCAGGTCGATGAGGGTCCTTACCCCTTCATCATCCCGGTAGGACCTGCGCAGCTCCGGCGAGGTTTCCAGGGCCCGTTCCAGGGTAATCCCGATTTCGGCCGGTACCATCTTGGCGATCGTGTCAACCTGGCCGTAAGGCATGTTGAGGACACGGCCGACATCACGCACCGCCGCCCGGGCCGCCATGGTCCCGAAGGTCGTGATCTGGGCTACCGACTCCTCCCCGTACTTTTTCACCACGTAGTCGATAACCTCTTGGCGCCGCTCAAAACAGAAATCAATATCCATGTCGGGCATGGTAACCCTTTCCGGGTTTAGGAACCGCTCAAACAAGAGGCCGTACCGCAGCGGGTCCAGGTCAGTGATCCCCAAGACATAAGCCACCAGGCTTCCAGCAGCCGACCCTCGTCCCGGTCCGACCGGAATCCCCTTTTTCTTTGCGTACGAGACAAAATCCCAGACGATGAGGAAGTAGCTGGAATACCCCATCTTTTTGATCATTTCAAGTTCGTATTCCAGCCGCTCTTCAACCTCCCGGCTGGGTTGGGGGTACCTTTCCCGGAGGTTCTGACGGCAGAGCTCCCGGAGGTACCCGGCATCATCGTACCCTTCTGGTAGCTCAAAGCGGGGTAGGTAAATGGTCCCAAAATCAAAATCAAAGTTGCAACGCTCGGCAATCTCCATGGTATTGCCAAGAGCCTCTGGAACATCAGCAAAAAGGGTTTCCATTTCCTCGGGACTCTTCAGGAAGAATTCATCGGTGGGGAACCTTAGGCGTGAGGTATCGTCAATGGTTTTCCCTGTCTGGATACAAAGCAAGACATCATGGGCCCGGGAGTCAATCTTTTTCAGGTAATGGCAGTCATTAGTGGCCACCAGACCGATGCCCATTTCGCGTCCCAGCTGGACCAGGGCCTGGTTGACACGACGCTGTTCAGCAAGTCCGTGGTCTTGCAGTTCAAGGAAAAAGTTCTCGCGACCGAAAAGATCACGGTAAAAGGCGGCACGCTCCCGGGCCTCCTTTTTCTGCCCTGATAGAACAGCCCGGGGAATCTCTCCGGCCAGGCAGCTGCTTAAGGCCACCAGGCCCTCGGCGTGTTCCTGGAGGAGTTCGCGGTCAACGCGCGGCTTGTAGTAAAAACCCTCGATAAAGGCCCGTGAAACCAGCTTCACCAGGTTCCGATACCCGGTCTCATTTCTTGCCAGCAAAACCAGGTGGTAAGGGTCATCATCCTGACCCGGAACCCGGTCGTGTCTTGACCTCTGGGCAACGTAAACCTCGCTGCCAATGATGGGTTTAACCCCGTGGTCACGGCACGCCCGGTAAAAATCGACCACCCCGTACATGACACCATGATCTGTTACTGCCAGTGCTTTACAGCCCTGGCGGGCCGCTTCTTGGGCTAATGCCTCCACCCGGGCAACACCGTCAAGAAGGCTGTATTCGCTGTGAACATGTAGGTGTACAAAGCCGGGCAATTCAACACCCTCCCTCTATTCCTAGGCCTGCTGCCCTTTGCCCCTGGCCACAACCGTTTTCATTCCGGATCAGCCCGGGCTGTTCGCAAACCCGGCATTTTCGAAACCCGCGCCCTGCTGCCGGTTAACCGGCAACATCACAGCCCTCGTGCCATAAGGGACAAAAGACGGGATGAAAACCCCTTGAGAATAAGGTCTTAAAAACAGGAAACAGGCCATATATTTGTAAACAAGCCGTGTATTTACACGAGGTACAAACCACTGAGAGCGAGGAGAGACAACCCGTGTCTAAGTTCGCTGGCGACTTGGTCCTGGCCTTTCTCATCGCCCTGGGAGTGGTTCTGGGGGGCTCTTTCATGGGTTCCCTGGGGGCTCTCTTGATCAACCGCCTCCCCCTATGGACAATGCACACCCTGGCCGAAAAGCTAAAGATCTGGGCCATGGTCACTGCCCTGGGCGGTACATTTGCCACCATCAGGACCATTGAATCCGGGCTCTTCGAAGGCCAGCTCGGAATTGTGGCAAAACAGCTCTTGTTCATCTTTTCTGCTTTCGCCGGAGCCCACCTTGGTTACCTGCTGGTCACCATCGTGGCCGGTGAAAAATGAAAGAAAAAGCCCCCGCACCGAAACCGCTGGTGAGATTGATCGCGACCTTTATCCTCGGGATCCTGTGGGGTGCAACCCTTACCGTACCCCTGGTCGGACGGGAACTGGAGCAGCTCGCCGTGGAAAAGGAACAATTGGAGCTGAAGACCAGGGAACAGGCCAACACCATCAAGGAGCTCGAAAAAAACCTTCGTTCCCAGTCCTGGCTTTCAGTGCGAGAGGTTCAGGTCCTGGTAAATTACCCGGACTCAGTCCTCCGCCTGCAGGTGGAAAAAACCCTGGCTCCCCTCCTCGAACCCTATATCGGCCGAGACGCACGTGACCTGGACCCGGTGTCCCTTTTTCACCTCTTCGACCAGCGCGTCATTACCATCGAAGGGTCAAAATACCTGGTCAAGGCCCGGGCTGTCCTGGTCTCCAACCGGGTCACCGCCTACATCGTGCCCGTCCCAGTTCCAAACGAAGAGGTTCTTGAATAACCCACTTCACCTACCTTCCTGGGTCGAACAGACGCACCCCCTGTGCATTTCGGGGGAAAAATGGTAGAATAAAGCAGAGACGAGCGGACTGCAAGTAAACACTTGAGCGGAGCCACCACTCAAGCGGTCTTTTCGGCACCCGTCGGGGAGGCGAAATGATTGCCCTGGAAAAAATGCCCTTATTGCCAGGGGGTATCTTACTCGGCAGCCACTAGTTACGATCAATGGCTTTGCCCACACTGCAGCCGGGACATAACCGAGGAGAAAGAATATACCCCCCCGTCACCAGAAAACGAAAATGATCACGAGTAACCCGGTCCCTGTCGGCAGACAGGGATTCTTTTTTCGTCACCTGTCCCGCCCCACCGTGTCATCGCGGCGGTACCTGGGACCGAAAAACAGCCTCCGGAGGTGGTCCACAAAGGAAGTACGCCGCCCTTTCGCTCCCTGGGCCTGTTTCTGGCCCTTGGCGGCCAGGCGCCGGAAACAGCGAGAAGACGGCGCGTTGGGGAAAGCCAGGAGAAGTGGTACCTTGGATCTGACGGCCTTGGTTACCGCCCCATCTTCCAGGATAAAGCCCAGGTTGGAAACCTCAAGACCCAGATACCTCTTGGCCACCGACCTGATCCGTGCCCCCACGCGAAGGCCTTCCCTGGCGTCTTGGGCACGGTTCAACACCAGCTTGATTCCTCCGTGTCGACCTTCCCCGGCGAGAACCTTCAACAAGGCGTAGGCATCCATCACGGCGTGGGGCTCGGGAGTCGAAACCACAATGATCTCATCAGCCGCGGCCAGGAAATTAGTCACGTTTCTTGATATCCCAGCCCCTGTGTCCAGGATCAAGACATCAGCTTGCTGGGTCAGTTCATTAAAGGCAGCAATCAACCGGCTGAACTGCCATTCACTCAAATCGGCCAACTGCTTTATGCCGGAACCACCGGGAACCAAGTGGATCCCTGCCGGCCCCTGAAGGACAATTTCTGAAATCCCTTTCTCTCCCTGCACCACATGGGAAAGGTTGTACCGAGGTTCCAGGTTGAGGAGGACATCGAGGTTGGCTGTCCCTAGATCACTATCCACAAGGTAGACCCGGTACCCCAAGTCAGCCAGGGCCAACCCGTAGTTGAGGCTAAAAACGGTTTTACCCACTCCACCCTTGCCGCTGGCAACCGCCAGCACCCGACAACCTCGCTGTTCGGTCTCCCGGCGTGAAACCCGGGCAATAACATCAGGCCTGGAAATGGTGAGGGAAGGACGGCCGGTTAGACGCCGGTCAAGGACCTCAGCTTCAAAAGCGTCGAGGCCCGGAGCCTTTTCGGCAGCAACAGAAACCAGGGTGCCTACCGGAAGCAAAACCAGTTTCCCCTTTTCCCTTGGCACTTCAATTTCTAGGGAGTAGGCGTCTACAGACAGGATCCGGGTCTGGTAACTACCCTGGTAGACAGAATTAACAGGTCTGACCACCAGGGGTTGATCGACAACGAAATCCAGACTCTTTGACTTCTCAAGGGTCATGGAAACGGCAACTCCCCGGGAACAGGCTTGTCTCCCATTTCTACCAAACACTCTGGTTCTCCTTTTTCAAGGCCTCAACCAGCCTCCGAAACTGCTGGCCCCTCTCTTCAAAATTTCTGAACATGTCGTAGCTGGCACAGGCCGGAGACAGGAGAACAACATCTCCCGGCCTGGCGCCCTGGAACGCCAGCCTTACTGCTTCCTCAAGGCTGTCGACCCTTTGAATCTTTAGGTCTCTTTCCTTCCCGTCTACCTCCACAGCATCCAAAACAGCCTTTTCGATCTTGGGAGCCGTAACCCCCAGGGTGATCAGGGTTTTCACCCTCGTGCGAATGGTCCGGGCCAGGTCGTCAAACCCGATGTGCTTATCGTAGCCCCCGGCAATGAGGATCACCGGTGCTGTAAAGGTCGTCAGGGCCGCCTCGGTGCGGTCCGGAGTGGTGGCAATAGAGTCGTTGTAGTACCGGACCCCACCAATGTTGGCCACCAGTTCCAGGCGGTGTTCCACACCGCGGAAGGTGGTGGCCACCCTTCTGATGGCCCCGGGCTCAGCCCCGCACAGCAGGGCCAGAATCGAGGCGGCCATCACGTTTTCGACATTATGGGCACCCGGAAGCCTGATTTCATCAGTGGAGCAGATCTCAACCTCACCCTCGTGCTTGCGGTCCACCTGGACCACGATCCGGCCGTCCCTGACAAAGGCCCCGGGGGAGACCTCTTCCCGGTAGCTGAAAAAGAAAACCTTTCCCCGGCAGGAAGCAGCCATTTCCCGGGTAATAGGGCGGTCCCAGTTGAGAACAATCGCATCCCCCGGCCCCTGGAAACGCCAGATGTTGGCCTTAGCCTGAACGTACTCTTCCATGGAGCGGTGGATATCCAGGTGATTGGGACTGATATTGAGAAGGGCCCCAACCTGGGGACTCCGGTCGAGGAGTTGAAGCTGGAAACTGGACAGTTCCAAGACCACCCGGGCTGAAGCCGGGATCTCACGGACCTTCTCGATGAGGGGCCGGCCGATATTACCCCCAACCAGGGTTTTGAGACCAGAGGCCCGCAGCATTTCTCCAACCAGGGTGGTGGTGGTGGTTTTCCCGGATGTCCCTGTAATACCTGCAATCAGGGCCGGACAAAGGTGAAAAAAGAGTTTCATCTCACTCCAGATTTCAGCACCGCGCGCCCTGGCAGCCTCGATCTCCGGAAGGTGCTTTTTCATCCCCGGGGTCAAAAAAACCAGGTCGTAGTCTTCGTCCATAAGCACATCCAGGTACCGCCCACCCAGATTTAGGCGGACGGGCAGGTCGGCCACTTCCCTGTATCGTTTCCCGAGTGCTTCGGCATCTTTCTGGTCACAAACCGTAACCCTCGCACCCTCTTTGACCAGGAAACGTACCACGGGAAGGTTGCTGGCCCCGAGACCGACAACACAAACCTTCTTGCCAAGAAGCTCCATCCAGATCTGCTCCCTGTCCTGTTTTGAAAAACCTCTGGTTTCGTGGTTTCGCCCTCTACCTTTCGGCCGGACCGGGTCTCTTCCCCAGTTTCCCTTCTAGTCCCGGTCACTTGGAGCTAGTCGCGCAAGGTCCTGGTCAAGAGCAACCCGGTCCAGCCAGGGTCGCGGTTCCGAGGATCGTACCGTTCAAATACCGGTCGGGGACTTCCTCACCAGGAAGCCCCCGACAAAAGCCTTTCGATCCGGTCCAGGCCCTCCTTGATGTTCTCCATGGAGGTTGCGTAGGAAAAGCGGATGCAATCGGGAAAACCGAAACCGGTTCCAGGCACCACCGCCACGTGAGCTTCTTCAAGAATGACCGCGGCCAAGTCAGTTCCATCCCCAATCCTTCTTCCCTGGATAGTTTTCCCATGCCACTGGGAAATATTCGGGAAGGCATAGAAGGCCCCTTTAGGACAGGGACAAACAAAGCCGGCAAGGGACGACAGCCTCTCAACCATGTAATCCCGGCGTTGGGCAAACTGCGTGATCATCTCTGCAACCGGTTTCTGGCTTCCCTCCAGGGCCTCGACGGCGGCTTTCTGGGCTATGGAGGCCGGGTTGCCGGTCAGGTGCTCCTGGAGCTTCGCCATGGCCTTGATGATTTCTACCTCTGCAGCTGCATAACCAATACGCCACCCTGTCATGGCGTAGGTTTTGGAGACACCATTGATCACCACGGTCCGTCTCTTGATCTCCTCTCCCAGGGCGGCAATGCTCGTGTGCTTCTCCCCGTCGTAAACGAGCTTTTCGTAAACCTCGTCCGACAGAACGTAAAGACCGTTTTCAACGACGATTTCAGCAATGGCTTTCAGGTCTTCTGCCGGGTAAACCGCTCCACTGGGGTTTTGAGGGCTGTTTAGGATCAGGAGCCTGGTTCTCGGTGTCACGGCCTTCGCCAACCGGTCTGGGTCCAGCCGGAATCCCTCCTCCGGGTCGGTCTCAACTATAACCGGAACCCCCCCGGCCAGTTTCACCTGCTCTGGGTAGGTTACCCAGTAAGGGGCCGGGATGATGACCTCGTCCCCGTCTTCGCAAAGGGTCTGCACCGCATTGTACAGGGAATGTTTGGCCCCAACGGAAACCAGGATCTGGTCCGGGGTGTATTGGAGCCCGTTGTCAACCTTGAGCTTGCGGCAGATGGCCTCCCTAAGTTCCGGAATACCGGCAGCCGGGGTGTACTTGGTAAACCCTTCTTCAATGGCCTTGATGCCCCCATCCTTGATATGGTCGGGGGTATCGAAATCAGGTTCCCCCACCCCAAAGTCGATGACGTCTATCCCCTGGCGCCGCATTTCCTTGGCTTTTGAGCTGATGGCCAGGGTAGCCGACGGGCTGATCCTCTTGACCCTTTGGGAAATCATACCTTCTCCCCCTCCGGCGTAACCTAAAGTTTTTCCTGAACGGCCTTGACCTTTCCTTCGATGGTCCCTTTCTTGTCGCGCCGGTCGTCGATCTTCAGTACAGTCAAAACCCTTTTTGACCCAGCTTCAAAGGGCACCTCGTGCATCTTACGAATCAGGGCCAGAAGTTCATCCAGGTCCCCTTCCAGGATGGTTCCCATGGCTGTCAACTGGTATTTTATCCCACCGGCTTCCCGTGCAAGAAACCTGTGAATATCAGCCACGTAGTCACTCAAGCTGGTGGAGCCTGTTCCAACTGGTGCAATAAAAACCTCTGCAATGGCCATACAGCACACCTCCTGCCTGGTAAACAGATTAAGATTAAAAGGTTTAGGGAAAGTTAAATAAACTCATAAACTGTGAACGTCAGTTTCCGGCGGGGGATCTGGCCCCAGGACCAACCCGGTAAACTTTGCCCACAACAGCCAATTCGATCCCCTCGCACCTGACCGCTGCGGCCTCAGCCAGGAGTCCGTCCGGGTCATAACCAGGCCAGAGATGGGTCAAAAGGAGCTTCTTGACGCCGGCATCCCGTCCTATTTCAGCTGCTTGGCGGGCCGTCAGATGGCCTGCTTTTGCCTTTTCCCGGTCCTTTTCTTGTAGGCTGGCCTCACAGACAAAAAGGTCAGCACCCCGGGCAAATTCCACAAGTTCATGGAAATATGCGGTATCGGCCGAATAGACCACACGCACCCCGTCCCTAGCTATCCTCACCGCCAGGGTTTCCACAGGGTGGCATGTTTTCAAGAAATCGACTGTTGCTCCCCCCAGGGAAAGCCTTGTCCCCGCCCCGACCGCCTCTGCGGCCAGTACCTCCTTATAAT
>SESX01000042.1 GCA_004367365.1 Candidatus Acetocimmeria pyornia | reverse complement strand
TCAAAACGAGCATCCTCAAACCATTGCCCTGGTCCTGGCCTACCTTACCCCAGGGCAGGCTGCAGTCATCCTCTCGGACCTACCGCCCAACCTCCAGGCTGATGTGGCCAGGCGTATTGCGCTCATGGAAAGAACCTCTCCTGACGTGATCCACGAAGTGGAGAGGGTCTTGGAACAGAAGCTTTCTTCCCTCATGAGCCAGGACTACGCTTCGGCGGGCGGGATTGAAGCGGTGGTCCAGGTTCTGAACAGTGTCGACCGGGCCACCGAAAAAAGTATCCTGGAAACCCTGGGGGTGGAGGACCCGGAACTGGCGGAAGAGATTAAGAAGAGAATGTTCGTGTTTGAAGACATCGTGAAAATGGATGACCGGTCTGTGCAAAGGGTCCTGCGTGAGATCGATATTTCCAAGGACTTGCCCATGGCCCTTAAGGTTGCCAGTGAGGATGTCAAGGCCAAGATTTTCAAGAACATGTCGAAGCGGGCGGTGGAGAATCTCAAGGAGAACATTGAGTACCTCGGGCCTGTGCGCCTGCGTGACGTGGAAGAGGCGCAGCAGGTAATTGTGAATGTCATCAGGAGGCTCGAGGACGAAGGAGAGGTCATTACCGGGCGTGGCGGAGGTGACGAGATCATTGTCTAGGGTAATCAAGAACGCGGTTTTGCGCCCTGGGGTGCCGAGGCTGCTGCAGATTCTTCCCCGGGACTACCTGCCGGCCCAGGCTGCTTCCGGTAGGGGTTCAGGCAGCCGTTTGGACGGGGAAGAGGAGAATGGGAACTGCAGTCCTGACGATCGGGTGGAAGCGGAGACCATCCTGGAAAAAGCCCGGCAAGAAGCGCGCCTGATTATAGAAAGCGCCCGGGAGGAGGCCGACCGACTTCGGAAAGAGGCCCGGGGGCAGGGGTACGAGGAAGGGGTCAAGCAGGGTTACCAGGACGGGCAAGAAAAGGCCCGGGACCTAGTGGAACAGGCCCAGCGTATCTACGACGCGGTCCGTCGCCGGGAAAAGGAGACCCTGGGATCCTTGAAAGAGGACCTCATCAGGCTGGTTGTGGCCTTGGTTCGGAAGATAGTGCGCCGTGAACTGGAAAATGATGCCGAAATGGTGGTGAGGCTGGCCCTGGAGGCTGTGGGCCGGTTAGAACCTGGAGGGAAGCTCACAGTCAGGGTAAACCCCGTAGAAGTGGCGATTCTAGAAGGTTTCCAGGACGAAATACTGGCTGCTGCGCCCGGCACCAGGGAACTGGAGATCATTGCTGACCCGGGGATTGAACCAGGGGAATGTGTGGTTGAAGGTGACCACGAGGAGATCGATGGCAGGCTGGACAGGCAGCTGGAAAGGCTCGAAGAGTTTCTGAGGATGGGGGACGGAGATGAACGACCAAGCTAAGGCCCTCAGGGTCTACCTGTCCCGCTTGTACCGGGAAGTTGGGGGGTATGAGCTTCTGGGCCCCTCCGGTCGGGTGGTCAAGGTGGTAGGCTTAACCATTGAATCTATGGGGCCACGCTTGAGTATTGGTGACCTGTGTTACCTTTACCCGCAGAGGAACAAACCCGGGGTTTTGGCTGAGGCGGTAGGGTTCAAGGGGAAGCAGGTGGTGCTCATGCCCCTCGGTGAAATGGTTGGCATCGGACCGGGCTCGACGGTAGAACCGGCTGGACGACCTTTGTCTGTGGGCGTTGGGCCCGGATTGCTTGGAAGGGTTTTGGACGGCCTTGGACGCCCCATTGACGGTAAAGGGGGTCTGAAAAACGAGGACCGGTACCCAGTTGACCGGGTCCCACTGGGCCCCATGGAACGGGAACGGGTTACCGAGCCCCTGGCCGTTGGGGTGCGGGCCATTGACGGTTTACTCACCTGTGGCAAGGGACAGCGCGTGGGGATTTTCTCCGGTAGCGGGGTTGGAAAGAGTACACTGCTCGGGATGATTGCCCGTAACACTGCGGCTGATGTCACGGTCATCGCCCTGGTGGGTGAGCGCGGTCGGGAGGTGCGTGATTTTCTGGAAAGGGACCTGGGGGAAGTCGGGTTAAAGCGTTCGGTAGTGGTGGCGGCTACCTGGGACCAGCCGCCCTTGGTCCGGATTAAGGCTGCCATGGTGGCAACAGCCATCGCCGAGTACTTCCGCGATTGCGGCCTGGATGTCATTTTGATGATGGATTCCGTTACCCGCCTGGCCTTGGCCCAGAGGGAGATTGGTCTGGCTGTGGGTGAACCCCCGACTACCCGTGGGTATCCCCCCTCGGTCTTTGCCCTTCTGCCTCGACTCCTAGAGAGAACCGGGAACTGCCGGTGCGGGAGCATTACCGGGTTTTACACGGTCCTGGTGGAAGGTGACGACCTGGACGAACCCATCAGTGACGCGGTACGGGGCATCCTGGACGGGCACATCATCCTCTCCCGGGAACTGGCGGCAGCCAACCACTACCCGGCCATCGATGTTCTGAACAGTATCAGCCGGGTAATGGCTGACGTGGTGAGTGCCGACCACCGCCAGGCAGCGGGGAGGCTGCGTTCGCTCCTGGCCACCTACCGGGAAGCAGAGGACCTGATTAACATCGGTGCCTACGTGGATGGCAGCAATCCGGAAATTGACCAGGCTCGGGAGATGATGGGCACCATCAATGGTTTCTTGCGCCAGGCTGTAGAAGAAAAGGATGACTTTGAAACTACGCGCCGGTACCTTCTGGAGATGTTTGGGGAGGGCAGCTGAGGATGGCGCAACCTTTTCGGTTTCGATTACAAAAGGTGCTCGATGTGGCCGAGGAAAGGCTTAAAGCTTCTGAGCAAAGGCTTGCTCTGACCATCAGGGATAAAAACCGGGAGGAGGCCAGGCTTCAACTCGCCCAGGACCAGCTCCAGGGCCTTTATCAACACTTACGGAAAGAACTGGGTGGGGGAGAGTTGTCGTTGTGTCGGATGGACTGGTACCAGCAGTACCTAAACCGGGCCACCCGGCACGTTAAGGGCCAAAAGGAAAAAGTGGCTGAAACCGCCCAGCGGGTCTGCGAAATGCGGCAGGAAGTTTTCCGCGCCTGGGTTCGAGCAGAGAGCCTGAAGACCCTGAGGGAGAAAAGCAGGGCTGAACATACCAGGGAGGTGAGGCACAAGGAGAACAGGGAGATGGATGAGATGGCAGTCACGGGCTACTTAAGGCATGGGAGGGGCAGACAGGCTTGAATTATCTGCCAGGGCTGCCCTGGCACGGGCACGGTAGATGAACTGGCGAGGAAGCAGGTTTAAATCATTGAGGTGGAAGGAGGTGTGAGGATGACCGGCACGGGACCGGAGTTGGCTGTACCGTCCGGGGTTCAGGGTGCATTTTGTGGATCCGGGTTTCCAATCCTGCCCGGTGGGGTCAGGGTGAAGGAGGCGGACCGGGAGTTTCTCGTCCGCCTGCTGGAAGCCCTGGGGTTGAGGGCGCATCATGGTGCGGGGAACGCCCTTTCCCAGGAGGAGAAAAAACAGGTCTCGGAGTTCGTGGCAGCCTGGATTACCCAAGAGAACATGGGGGAGAAAGACGGGCTGACTGCAGGACTCGGGGATGGACCGGTTCACGGACCTGACCAAGAGGAAAGGGTCGGCTCTGCCCCTTTAGCCCAGGGTTTAAGACCTCTTGCGGTCCCTGGTCCAGAGCCACCAGGACCCGGGACGGGCGTACCCTGGGTTCACAGCCTGGCGGAAAACCTCCCCGGGATAGTGCCGATTGACAGCACTGGCGGTTCGTGGGCCTTATCGGTGGGAAAGGGCGAACAGGTAGTGGACGTGAAAGGTGAGGTAGCCGAAGGGCGTACCATGACGAACCCGGTGGCCAGGTTGGGGTTTCCGGGAGGGTCTTTGCAGGCAGTGGTTTCCCCCGGTTTGTCCCCGGAAAAGACGGCAAGAACAGAACCCGTAGGTGCGGGCGGGAATGGGTTTGATTCCCAATCAGGCGGGAGGAGCCCGGAAACCCGGGTACAGTTCCGACGGGCAGCCGAGGTTCCCCAGCACCGTGTTCCGGCTGGCTCGCAGGAAGAAGGCCTGTGGGGTGATTCCCCTGGGCCAGTGGGGACAGGTGTGCGGGACATTGAAGGGGCGGCTGCAGGACGAAAGAACGGAGATCCCAGGCCTGGCTTTGAGCTGGGAAGGAACCATTCCGGTGTACCAAACGCGGACCGGTGGCCGAGACTGGGGGCAGCGCCCCAGGCTACGGCAGGAGAGGGGTCCGCCGGGCGGGATGGAGCTGATCCCATGAGAGACGGTCACCGCGACCATTTTCACCCGGCCCCAGGACGGAAAGGGACTGGAGTGAACCTGTGGGCATCCGACGGTGTACCTGGCCCTGGGTGGAAACGGGGTGAGGGGGGAGGTCACCCGGGTGGAAGCCACCGCCTTCAAGGACCGGCGGAATGGCCCTTTCTGATGGGGGATGCCAGGGGTGCCCAAGCAGTCGACAGGGCAGGGGCGAACCCTGGTCCTGGTTCTGCCGGCGGGGCAGCTACCGGCCCTCCAACCCTTTTGCGCGAGATGATCACCCGGGCGGAACTCTTCCGTAGTGGGAAGACCACCGAGATGCGGCTGCACTTGAAACCAGGGTACCTGGGAGACCTGAACCTGCACCTGGTGGCCCGGGGTGAGGACCTCCTGGCCCGCCTGTTGGTAGGAAATTCTGAGGTAAGGGACCTGGTCCAGGCAAACCTCTTCCAGCTTCGCCAAAGCTTGGCCAGCCAAGGGCTGGACGGGCTTCAGTTCACTGTTGCCCTCTACAGGGAGGGGCACCAGGGAGCAGGCTCCGGGTGGGGGAACGGTAGAGGCGGAAGGAAGCAGGATCGAGCAGTAGCCCCGGCTGAGCACGGTTCAGAGCCCGGGGGTTTCGAGATGGACAGTACAAGGCTCTGTGATTACCTTGTATGAATGGGGGTGAAGAGATGACCGGATACACTGTCATGCCGACCCAAGGCGGTACGAGCAGAGAAACACCTTCTGCGGGTACGTTCACGGGTGGGCTCGATGGGACTGCGTTCCTGAGGTTGTTGTTGACCGAGCTTCAATACCAAGACCCGATGCAGCCGGTGAAGGATACAGCTTTCATTACCCAACTGGCCCAGTTTGCCGAACTCGAGCAGGCCCAGGCTTTGAGTCGTTTGAACCAGCAAACACAAGCGATTGGGCTCCTGGGCCGAAGGGTAGAGGTTCGCGACCCTGAAACCGGCACTACCGTGAAAGGCCTGGTGAGCCGGGTAGAAATCAAGGAGGGCCGGCCGAACCTGATTGTGAACAGCAGGCCGTATCCTCTTTCCAGCCTGGTGAGTGTGACAACCCGTTAACCGCACGGGGAAAAGGAAAACCGAGGGGGCGAACGTAGTGGCAAACCGTATTGACGGCTACGACCTGGTCAAACCCGTCATCCAGGGAACAGGGAGGATCAGAAACCGCCCAGGTCTAACGACAGGCCCGGCAGATGATTTCCAGTCTTTGCTTGCCGACCAGCTGGCCTTAGGGGGGTTGAGATTCTCCGGACATGCCCGAAAAAGGCTGGCGGTCGAGGGGAGCCGTCTGAACCGGGAGTCCTTAGAGAAGTTGAGTGCAGCGGTGGAAAAGGTCCGGCGTAAAGGAGGGCGGGAGTCCCTGATCCTGATGAGGGACATGGCCTTCGTGGTGAGTGTAAAAAACCGGACGGTCATTACTGCCGTCGGTGGAGAAAGAATGAAGGAAAACGTGTTTACAAACATTGACAGTGCTGTGATCGTTGATAGGTAGCCCGGACCTCTTCAGAGGAGGGCTGGGGCCGCGGAATGACCGAAGCGGCCGGTGTCTAACGGTCTTCGGCCGAGAAAAACCTACAGCCCATAAGGAGGTTATGACCCATGATGAGGTCTATGTATACCGGGGTTTCCGGTTTAAGGAATCACCAGATTCGTCTCGATGTCATTGGCAACAACATTGCCAACGTTAATACGGTTGGGTTCAAGCGGTCAAGGACTACTTTCCAGGATATTTTCTACCAGACCATGCGCGGGGCTTCATCTCCCCAGGGAGGACGCGGTGGAACGAACCCCATTCAGGTCGGCCTCGGGATGAGCGTGGGAAGCGTTGACACCATCCATTCCCAGGGAAACCTGCAGACCACCGGCAAGATGACCGACCTGGCCATTCAGGGCAGTGGTTTCTTTATCCTCAGTGACGGGGACAACACCTACTTCACCCGGGCCGGAAACTTCAACCGAGACCAGCTGGGGTACCTGGTCAACCCGTCCGACGGCCTCAGGGTACAGGGGTGGATGGCCAGTGGAGGGGTCTTTCCGGCTCTAACTGAAGACAACCTCACCGATATCAGGATCCCCATCGGCGAGACGGTAGGGGCAAAGGCTACCACCAGGATCGCCTACGACCAGAACCTTGATGCCGCCACGACGGTAGGTACTGGCTACCTCAAGCCGGTTCAGGTATTTGATTCCCAGGGGACGACCCATACGGTTACGGTAACCTTCACCAAGACCGGTGCTAATGCCTGGGATTGGAGCGCCGAAGTGGGAGGGGTGCCGGCTGGCAATGGTACCATTACCTTCGATACCGACGGCCGGTTTCTGAACCAGACCGGGGGTCCCGTCGTCTTCGATGCTGGTCAGGCCGGGAATGTTACCATCGACCTCGACTTCAGCGGGGTTACCCAGTATGCCGGGTCCACTACCGTCCAGGCCAGTGAACGCGACGGGTACCCCATGGGGACCCTGGAGAGTTTCAAGATTGACGCAAACGGTGTCATTACCGGTGTCTATTCCAACGGCCAGAGTCAGAAACTGGCCCAGGTGGCCCTGGCGAACTTCAGCAACCCGGGAGGCCTGAGCAAGCTGGGTCGGAACCTTTACCAGGAATCAAATAACTCTGGAATCAGCCAGATTGGACAGGCCGGAACCGGTGGCCGGGGTACCATTGCCCCGGGTTCCCTGGAGATGTCCAATGTCGACCTGGCCAAGGAGTTTACGGACATGATTGTAACCCAGAGGGGGTTTCAGGCCAACTCCCGGATCATTACCACCTCCGACGAGATGCTCCAGGAACTGGTGAACTTGAAGCGGTAGTAGTACTCCATGCCGACATCTGGGGCGGCACCACGAAGGATGAAAATTGGACCCGGTATGCAGCGGCCCGTTGATCGGGTAGGATCATGAGTTGCACGCCCGGGGTGCTCCGGAACGAGGCCGGTTATGCCGCAGCCCCGAAGGGGCTAGGAATAGGAATAAGAAAGGCGAGTGGAGGAGCACCCCGGGCGAGGCGGGTAGTGGCATTTTCGTAGAAGTGCCGCACGGTAAGGCCCCCAGGTGGTGACGAGCCCTGGGCCCGGGTTCCTCAGACTGTTTGGCGCCGTTCCGGGGCTCCCTGGGGGAAGGGGTGGGAAAGTAGGGGAAGCGGGGTGACGCATCCTGGTCAAGGTAACGCGGCTTGACGGCACAGAATTGATCATTAACGCCGAGCTCATCGAGTACATCGAGGGTACCCCGGATACGGTAATCACCCTGAGTACAGGGAGGAAGTTGGTCGTCAAGGAAACCACAGACGAAGTGGTGGAGCGCATCCTGTGCTACCGGGCCCGCCTCAGGGGCGTTGCCGGGCCTACAGGCGACGGCGGTGCTTGAATCAGGGGATAACCAGTGAAAAGAGGTGTGGATTCTTGGACTGGTCTTCCATTGTTGGTTTCATGCTCGGGGGAACACTTTTGGTCTGGGCTATTTTCAGCGGCGGTTCGATCTCGATTTTCTGGCATCCCCCTTCCCTGGCGATAACCCTGGGGGGAACCCTGGCCGCAGTATGCATCAACTACCAGGTTAAGGATGTTGTCGGTGTTTCGCGGGTGCTGAAAAACGCCTTTCTAGCGGGCGGGATGCACCCGGCTGAAGTAATCGAGCTGTTGGTCCGTCTTGCCGACAAGGCGCGCCGCGAGGGTCTCCTTTCCCTGGAGGATGACGCCGAGGGGCTGGAAGACCAGTTCCTAAAGAAGAGCATCCAGCTGGTGGTGGACGGGACGGACCCAGAACTGGTCCGAAGCATCATGGAGACAGAGTTGTCCTTTTTGGAGCAACGCCACCGGGCAGGTCAGGGCATGTTCCAGACCATGGGTGCCGTGGCCCCGGCCTTTGGAATGATGGGCACCCTGATCGGGTTGATCCAGATGCTGCGTAACCTGGACAGCCCCGAGGCCATCGGCCCCGGGCTGGCCACCGCCCTCATTACCACCTTCTACGGGGTCTTGATGGCAAATCTTTTCTTCCTGCCCATCGCCGGAAAACTCAAAACCAAGAGCGCCGAGGAGATCCTTTTGAAAGAGGTCATGATCGAGGGTATCCTTTCCATTCAGGCTGGTGATAACCCTCGTATTGTTGAGGAAAAGCTCAAGGCTTTCCTGGCCCCCCGTTTGAGGAACAGCGTTGGGAATAAACGCGAGCCAGAGCTGGAGGGTGATTGGGATGTCCAGGCGACGCCGCCAGGTGAGTGAGGATTACGCCGTTCAGACGTCAGCCCCTGGTTGGATGGTGACGTACGGCGATATGGTAACACTGGTCCTTTGCTTCTTTGTCATCCTGTTTTCCATTTCCTCTGTTAACGCCCGTAAGTTCGAGCTGGCCCTGAGATCCATGAGGGATGCCTTGGGCTTGCTCACCGGAGGGCCAAAGATCGAGAGCGAGCTCATGATTGATTACGAGCCCAGGTTTGCCGAAGACGAAACGGCACAGCGGGACTTCCTGGAGTTACAGCAGCTGAGCCGCCGCCTCCGGCGGTACCTGGAGGAGGCAGGTCTCAAGGATGCCATTGTCACCCATTTTGAGGAACGCGGCCTGGTGGTACGTCTCCAGGAAAACGTCCTTTTCGACTTGGGTAAAGCCGAAATCAAGCAGGAGGCCACCGTGATCCTGGATAAAGTAGGGGCGGTCCTGCTGCGCGTGCCGAACCAGATCCGGGTCGAGGGCCATACGGATAACCTGCCCATCAGTACACCAAGGTTTCCTTCCAACTGGGAGCTGTCCACGGCCCGGGCAACGGCGGTGGTGAAGTACTTGATCGAAAAGAGCCGTATTGAGCCCAGCCGGTTGTCGGCGGCCGGGTACGGGGAGTACCGCCCCATCGCTTCTAACGATAGCCCGGAAGGGCGGCAGCTGAACCGGAGGGTGGATATCGTCATCATCCGCCGGTCCTGGTCAAAGCGGGAACCGCCTGACCTGGGACAGGGAGAAATCATTCGCTGACGCTTGAGGAAAGGGGTAAGTGGAGTTGAAGGGAAAGAAAAATGCCGGCCTGTCGCTGGTTGTGGTAGTGGTCCTGGTTTCCGTCGTCTTGCTGGCTGCTGCCGGCAGCTACTACTGGTTTTTCGGGCGGAAGGAACCTGGAGACGGCGAGGCAGCCTCAAAAAAGGAAATCTCCCTTGTTGATGGACCCCTGTACGAGGTCGGGGAACTGGTTACCAACCTGGCCGGTGAAGACAGCCGCCGTCTGATCAAGGTCGAGATCGTCCTGGAACTGGCGGATGAAAAAACTGCCCGCCGCCTTGAGAACCAGGACGCGCCGGTTCGGAACCAAATTCTGGCCGTCCTGCGCAGCAAAACAGCGGCTGACCTGGAGGCCCAGGGCGGGATAGAGGTCCTGGCCGTGGAAATAAAGGCAGAACTGAACGAGTTGCTGGGAACTGAAGCTGTCCGGCGGGTGTATTTTACCCAGTTGGTGGTTGACTAGGCGCTGGTGCCGAGCCATTTTCGTAGTAGTGCTCCATGCCGCCTTGCGCTGCGGCGGCACCACGAGGGATGAAAATTGGAAGCGGTATTTCGCAAAGGTTGCACGCCCGGGGTGCTCCAGAACGAGACCGGTCAAGCCGCAGGTCCGGAGGGCTGAGAAATAAGAAAGTCGAGGAAAGGGGCACACCGGGCGAGGTGGATGGTGGCATTTTCGCAGTAGCGAATCCCGGCAGGGGTGTGCGATAGGGGTGGGGGGTGAGGCTTTGGCCGAGGTCTTAACGCAGGACGAGATCGATGCCTTACTGGCCCAGTTGGAGGGCGGGACCCTGGATCTTTCCGGCCCCAAACCCGATAAAGACAAGGCCAAGCCACAGGTCAGGATCTACGACTTCCGGCGGCCGGACAAGTTTTCCCGGAACCAGATGCGGACTCTACAGATGCTGTATGACCACTTTGCGCGGCTGGTCACCAGCGGCCTTTCCGCACGGTTCCGGACGCCTGTCAAGGTGACGACGGCTTCCGTGGACCAAATCACCTACGAGGAGTTCAGTGGAAGCCTACCGAACCCGGGGGTAATTGGTGTCATTGCTTTCAGCGGGCTTGAGGGTAACGCGGTCTTGAGTATTTCTCCCGATATCGCTTTTCCCATGCTCGACCGGGTTTTCGGCGGGCCGGGGACTTCCTTTGAATCCAAGCGGGCCCTGACAGAGATTGAGCAGACGGTCGTGACGTCGATTTTCAGGGACCTGATGGGATACCTTAACGAAGCTTGGAAAAGCATCGTGGAGCTGGGGGCTACCCTAGAGTCGGTTCAGACGAATCCGATGTTTGTCCAAATCGTCGCTCCCAACGAGATGACGGTGGTTATTTCCCTCGACATCAGGGTTGGGGACCAGCTTGGAACTTTAAGCCTTTGCCTGCCCTACCTGGTGGTAGAACCGGTTCTCCCCAAGTTGACTTCAAAGCAGTGGTTTGCCAAGATGGCGCGCGGGGTAGGGCCGGATGCCAGGAGGCGATTGGAACAGAAGCTGGGCACGGCCCGGGTTGTGCTTCGGGTGGAACTGGGAAAGACCGAGATCACCGTAGGGGAACTCTTGGAACTGACGGTTGGTGATGTAATTGAGCTTGACCAACGTGTGTATGAGGACCTCCAGGTATACGTCGGTCAAAGGGTCAAGTTCGAAGGCCGGCCGGGGCGGGTAGGACCACGACTGGCATTGGAGATATCTGGCCTGGTAGAGGAAGGAGAGGATCATACCAGTGAGTGAGGAGATGCTTTCCCAGGACGAGATTGATGCCCTCCTGGAAGCTGTTGATGATGAGGCGGAATCCAGGGTTCTGACCCCGATGCAAAGTGACTCCCTGGTCGAACTGGGAACCCTCTCCATGACCCAGGGGACTGATGTTTTGTCTTCCCTGGTAGGCAGGAAGGTGTCCCTGGGGACAACAGAGGTGTCGGTGGTCAGAGGCGGTGAACTGGAGAGAGGGCTTGAAGGTGAAAGCCTGCTCCTGGCCTCCTTTACTTTTGAACAGGGACCCGTGGGAAAATCCGT
This sequence comes from Candidatus Acetocimmeria pyornia, assembly GCA_004367365.1. Classification (GTDB taxonomy): domain Bacteria; phylum Bacillota; class Sulfobacillia; order UBA3575; family UBA3575; genus Acetocimmeria; species Acetocimmeria pyornia. Next base: position 5,345 of record SESX01000042.1, on the reverse strand, counting down.
TTTCGTGGCGGCAGAGGGGTTTGGCCGCAGCCTAGTTGGCCTAATGCTCACGGGCAGTACCGAACTGGACGAATCCATGGGTGAGGAAGAACTGCTGGATGCTTTCGGGGAGCTCATCAACCAGTTGTTGGGGGCGGTGAGTACCGGACTGTCAGAGGCAATGGGGACCCGGGTTACCTATTCCCTCCCTGAACCTGCTCGGGTTACCGAGGGACCGGCGGCAAGAATCCGGGAAGAAATGGGTGGTTCCGAGCCCCTGGTTCGATTGGATTACACCCTCAACCTTGTAGACGAACTTGAGGGCAGGCTTACCCAGTTCCTAACTGTCGAAGGGGCGGTCTCCATGGCTGAGCCTGTGGTGGGGAAGGTGGCGTCAAAAGACTCGCCCGGAACACAGTTGTACGGTACAACTGAAGGCCTGGAGGAGAAGGTTGAGGTTCAGCCTGCAGAGTTTCAGGACTTCGGGCGCCGGCAAACCCCAGGTCAACAGAAAAACATCGAGATGCTCCTCGATGTTCCCTTGGAACTGACGGTGGAACTGGGCCGCACCCAGAAGTCGATCCGGGAGATCCTGGCCCTGGGGCCGGGGTCCATCATCGAGCTCGATAAACTGGCGGGAGAAGCGGTGGATGTCCTGGTTAACGGGAAGCTCATTGCCCATGGTGAGGTGGTAGTCATCGATGAGAGCTTCGGGGTGAGGATCACAAGCATTCAGTCGCCCAGGGATCGGGTCAGCAGCCTGAAGTAAGGGCAGGGGGCGTGGTAGGTATGAACGAACCAGGCCCATGGGGGTCTTTGTGGGAATGGTTGAAACTAATCCTGGTTTTTGCTTCAGTAATCGTCCTGGCCTTTGTCACGACCCGTTTTTTGGGAACCCGCTTCCATGGGGTCGGCGCCGGACGGCATCTGCGGGTTGTGGAGAGTCTTTCTCTGGGTCAACGGCGCAGCATTTGCCTAGTGGAAGCCGGGGACAGGGTCCTGGTGGTGGGTGTTACTGACCAGCAGATTACCCTCCTGGGAACCCTCGAGGGTAACGACGCTGACGCCATCAGGGTTGAGTGGGCCACGGGTGAGGGCGGAAAAGATGCTTTTCCCTTCCTTTTGGGCCGCAAGCTGGCTGATTTACGGGTCAAGAACCGAGAGGGGACTCCACCTTCAGGGCGCGAAGCAGGTGATGGACAATGAAACCTCCGGCTTTGTCCGCTCCGGTCCGGCTCACCCTGGGCTTGTTGACGGTGGTTGTGATCCTGACAGCCTTGGACCCGGGGGTGGTTGGGGCCCAGCCGGAACTCCAGGTCCCGGGATTAAACATTGACTTTCAACCGGCTGCAGGACCGGACGGGGTGGTCACAAGCCTACAGATCATTTTCCTTTTGACTGTTCTCTCCTTGGCGCCTGGGATCCTGGTCATGATGACGTCGTTCACCCGGATCGTGATTGTACTATCCTTTGTCCGCAACGCCCTCGCCACCCAGCAGGTGCCTCCGAACCAGGTATTGATCGGCCTGGCCCTGTTCTTGACTTTCTTTGTTATGGCCCCAGTCTGGGCCCAGGTTAACAATACGGCCCTGCAGCCGTACCTGAACGGTGAGATCAGCCAGGAGGAAGCCATCCAGCGGGCCGGGGTACCAGTGCGGGAATTTATGCTCAAGCACACCAGGGAAAAGGATTTGGCTTTGTTTGTGAGGTTTGGCGGTGTCAACCGGCCGGATTCACCTGAAGATGTACCTTTTTATCTGCTGATTCCGGCCTTTGCCATCAGTGAGCTGAAGACGGCCTTTCAAATGGGCTTTATCATCTACATTCCCTTTATCGTCATCGACATGGTGGTTGCGAGCACCCTGATGTCCATGGGGATGTTGATGTTACCACCCATGATGATTTCACTGCCTTTTAAGATCCTTCTCTTTGTCATGGTGGACGGCTGGCACCTGGTGGTGCGCTCCCTGATGCTGACTTACCAGTAACCTGGGCGGTGTCCTCGGGGAGGTGGTGGGTTTGATAGAACAGTTCGTGATCAAGATAGGTCAGGATGCCTTGCTGACGGTTCTGATGGTCGCGGCGCCCATGCTCGGGCTGGGGATGGTGGTGGGGTTGTTGGTGAGCATTTTTCAGGCTACAACACAGATCAACGAGCAGACCCTGACCTTTGTCCCCAAGATCGTTGCCGTCATGGCTGCTATTTTCCTCTTTGGGCCGTGGATGCTCACTACCCTGGTGGAGTTTACGGCGAGGTTGTATCAGAACCTGCACACCTTTGTCGGGCTGTAGGGTGCAGCTGCAGTACAGCCGTCTTTTTCTTAGGTTCCGGGCCTCTGGGGACTGTGGTATCAAGGGTGGGCCCGGAGCGAATTGGGCTTGTGAAGGTGCCGATGCCGGTTGTTTGTGGGGCGGTGCTCCTGGCGGTCCAGGGGACCGGTTTGTAGGCATCGGCCCGGTAAGGAGGTTCCCGGGTTGTCTGTTAGTCTCAACCTCAACCTTTTCCTGATTGTCTTCGCGCGGATGGCCGGTATTTTCTTGATTGCCCCGGTTTTTGGCAGCCGGTACCTTCCGGCCCAACTCAAGATAGGTTTCGCCTTGGTAACCACTGCTGTCCTGACCCCTGTTGTTGCGTCCCGGGTGGGACAGGTGCCAGACCCGTGGTCGGCACCGGTGCGTTACGCCGTAACACTGGTTTCTGAAACTGGTATAGGACTGGTACTGGGTTACGCCACCCTTCTCATCTTGATGACGGTTCAAGTGGCCGGGCAGTTTATCGACCTTCAGATGGGTTTCGGAATTGTCAATGTTGTTGACCCTCTTTCTGATGCTCCTGTTCCGCTGGTGGGAAATTTCAAGTACCTCCTGGCTATCCTGGTCTTTCTGGCCGTCAACGGACACCACTTTTTGCTGGAGGCCCTGGTGGCCAGCTACGACCTGGTAGCCCTGGGCCAGGCGGTCTACGGTGGGCTCCTCGTCTCGAGGATTACTGACCTTTTCAGTTCCATGTTCTTGGTAGCGGTCAAGCTGGCCCTTCCGGTGGTCGGGACCCTCTTCTTGACAGACGTGGCCCTCGGCATCATCGCGCGGACTGTTCCGCAGATGAATATCCTGGTCCTGGGTCTCTCGGTAAAAATCATCGTCGGGATTGTGGTCCTCCTTCTTCTCCTGCCTGCCTACGTCTTTCTTCTGGGTGGGTTGTTTGACCGGCTTTACCCGACCCTGTGGGAGCTTTTGCACCTGGCAGGGGGTGGGTGAAGGCTGAGCGATAAGTAAGAAGGGGAGTAGACAACAGGCCCGGGGCGGGTATGAAGACCTGGATTTTCAAGACGAGGGGGGACCAACTGATGCCTTGGGTTGGTGCTGACGGTTTCAACCTCCAGCTTTTTGCTGAGGAGAAAACACAACAACCGACACCGAGAAAACGGCGGCAGGCGAGGCGGAGGGGTCAGGTGGCCCGGAGCCTGGAGTTATCTTCGGCAGTGCTCCTGCTGCTGGCCTTCACGGCGGTCGGGTGGGTAGGTGCCTACACGGGGCAGCAGTTGCTTTCTGTGGTCCACTTCTACCTCTCCAACCTGACCGCTGGGGAGTTCACGGCTGAAAGCCTGAGGGCCTTGGCCCTCCCTGCCTTCGCGGGTCTAGGGAAGACCGTTCTCCCGGTCGCACTGGTGATGATGGCCGGTGGGTCCCTGGTCAATTTTGGGCAGGTTGGTTTTCTCCTTTCGGTTCAGCCCTTAACACCTGACCTCAGTAAACTGAACCCCCTTGTGGGGCTGCAGAGGATCTTTTCCCGGCGGGCCCTGGTGGAACTGGTGAAGGCCCTGGTCAAGGTCCTGGCAGTAGGTGGCGCCATCTACCTGGCCCTTGCCGGAAGGCTATCCGATTTTGTCAAGATGTACGACATGGGGCTGGAACAGGCCGTGGGGCTCATCTGGCAGATCACCCACGGGATGGGGCTGCGCATAGGTACGGTTTTGCTGCTGCTGGCGGCCTTCGACTACTGGTACCAGCGTTGGGAACACCAACGGAACCTGATGATGACCCGCCAGGAACTCAAAGAAGAAATGAAGGAGACCGAAGGGGATCCCCAGGTCAAGGCGAGCCAGAGAAAAAGACTGAGGCAGCTGGCGGTGGGGCGAATGATGGAAGATGTCAAGAAGGCAGACGTGGTTATTACAAACCCGACCCATTATGCCGTGGCCCTGAAGTACGAAATTGGGGAAATGGAAGCCCCACGGGTGGTGGCTAAAGGGCGCCAGTACACTGCCCTGCGGATCCGGCGGACGGCAGAAGAGAACGGTGTGGCCATCGTCGAAGACCCTCCACTGGCCCAGGCCCTGTACGCGTCAACCGAGGTCGGGGAAAGTATTCCGCCCAGGCTCTACCGTGCGGCAGCAGAGGTCTTGGCCTTTGTCTACCGGCTTCAAAACCGGGTCTAGACCCGGACGGGAACCGGCATGGGACCGGTGAGGGGCGGGTCTGGGACCAGGTTAAGGGGGAGGCCGAAGCTAAGAGTATGGGCAGCCCCAGGTCTTTAAAGAAGGGTTAATAGTGATTCTGACCGTTCAACAGGTCCTGACAGAAAGGGGGTAAGGCATCATGCCGTCTGGTTGGTGGAACCAGATCCAGGAGGCCCTACGCAAGAACCCCGACGTTCTGGTGGCGGGGGCCGTGGTCTTGATGGTCGTAATGATGGTGATCCCGCTGCCAACGGCGGTTCTGGACCTCTTGCTGGCCCTGAACCTGACCATGGCCCTGCTGGTCCTGCTGGTTACCATGTACATGGGGGAACCCCTTGATTTCTCCATCTTCCCTTCTCTGCTGCTTATGACCACCCTTTTTAGACTGGCTCTCAACGTCAGTTCGACCCGGCTCATCCTTCTCCAGGGTTATGCAGGTGAGATCATTCGCACTTTTGGCCAGTTTGTCGTGGGTGGTAACCCCTTGGTTGGTTTTGTGGTCTTTGCCATCCTGGTGGTGATCCAGTTTGTTGTCATCACCCGGGGAGCCGAACGCGTGGCCGAAGTTGCAGCCCGCTTCACCCTGGATGCGATGCCCGGCAAGCAGATGAGTATTGATGCCGACCTGAATGCCGGCCTGATTACGGACGATGAGGCCAGGAAAAGGCGCCTGGATGTGGAACGGGAAGCAGACTTCTACGGGGCCATGGACGGTGCCAGCAAGTTTGTCAAGGGTGACGCCATCGCCGGGATTGTGATTACCATCATCAATCTCGCCGGAGGATTCGTCACCGGTGTCTTGCAGCAGGGAATGGGGTTTTCTGAAGCCCTTTCTACCTACTCCCTTCTGACCGTTGGGGACGGGTTGGTCAGCCAGATACCTGCTCTCTTGATCTCAACGGCCAC
>SESX01000041.1 GCA_004367365.1 Candidatus Acetocimmeria pyornia | reverse complement strand
GGGGATCTCGTTCTTTTCAGCGTACTTCACTACCTTTACAATTTCATCAACGTTTTCCACGATGGCCACCAAATCCGGAGCTACCCTGTAGGGAAAAGCATCATTCTGATAAGAAATAAGCTCTTCCGGGGCGGTCAAAACGCGTTTAGGTGACAAGATGCCTTCAAGGTCCTTCCGTACCGCCTGTTTGTCCAATGGAATCACCCCTCTTGCATTTATTAAAGAGAATAATACCATCCGGTACAATTATATCATATTTCTTAAGAATTGTACGTTAATAACGCGATAGCTCATTACAGCGACTCTTATTCCAAAAATGCCAAAAATTTGACCTTTCAAGGCATTTTAGGGCACACATTATCCCCTCGGGACTCCGGCAGAAAACCTGTATCACCCTTATCAACCGCTGAAGTAACCTGATAAATGCTTCACGAACCCCTAACTATCCCCTCTTGTCACCCTTGCCCTGCCTTTTTTCTCTCTCCGGTTTTGAATTTCAGCTACTAAAACACCCTCTTAATATTGAAGTTTCGCTGTTGACAGGCATACTCCTCCCTGAAGTCGTTGTAATTGCATGGTTCAAAAGGAAGGTTTCAACCCAGGTTTCCAGAATTCTGGTTTTCTACACCGTGGGACTTCCTGCCGTTCCTGGAAAATACTCGCCAGTGGTAGTGTTCATAGGGTATAATAAGAACCGTTAAGAGATTAGTACTCCATGGCGCCTTGCGGTCCAGCGGCACCGGTTCTGTCCCAGCAGACCTGCAAATTACCCGCAGGGATTCTTTGGTTCCCATCCCCAATACAGGAGGCAAAAGCAAAATGCATAATCTACGGGAATTTATCGACTTGTTGGAAGCAAGAGGCGAACTCAAACGGGTCCGGGTGGAGGTTTCGCCCAGGCTGGAAATCACCGAGATTACCAACCGGGTCGTCAAGGCCGGGGGCCCGGCCCTTTTTTTTGAAAAGGTATCGGGCAGTGACCTTCCCGTTGCTATTAACCTTTTTGGGACCCGGGAAAGAATGTCCCTGGCCCTGGGGGTAAAAAGCCTAGGCGAAATCGGGCAGAGGCTCGAAGAACTCCTGGCTTTACCAACGGGCCGGCGGGAAACCTTTCTTGCCAAGTTGTCCGTGCTGCCCAAACTTAAAGAGCTGGCCTCCTACCCACCGAAGATGGTTAAGTCGGCTCCAGTTCAAGAAGTGGTTGAAACAGGTTCAGAGGTTGATTTGACCAAGCTCCCGGTCCTCACCTGCTGGCCGAAGGACGGTGGTCCTTTCGTCACCCTACCCATGGTGATTACGAAAGACCCTGAAACCGGGGAGCGGAATATGGGCATGTACCGCCTGCAGGTGTTTGACGCCCGGACAACAGGAATGCACTGGCACCGGCATAAGACAGGAGCCATGCATTTTGAAAAAGCAAAAAGGCTGGGGCGCAGGCTCGAAGTGGCTGTGGCCCTGGGAGGATCGCCGGCAACCATTTATGCTTCCACGGCCCCGCTGCCGGAAAACCTGGACGAATTCGTCTTCGCCGGGTTCCTGCAGAAAAGGCCGGTGGAGCTGGTGCGGGCAAGGACCGTTGACCTGGAGGTACCCGCCCAGGCAGAAATTGTCCTTGAAGGTTACGTTGACCCCAAGGAAGAGTTCCGGCTGGAGGGGCCTTTCGGTGACCACACCGGTTATTACTCCCTGGCCGACTACTACCCTGTCTTTCACGTTACCGCGCTGACCAGACGGCAAGACGCCATCTACCCGGCTACCATTGTCGGACGCCCACCGATGGAAGATTACTGGCTGGGACAGGCTACAGAGCGCATCTTTCTGCCCCTCGCGAGAATGGTCCTCCCGGAGATTATCGATTACCACATGCCCCCAGAAGGGGTTTTCCACAATCTCGTTTTCGTCGCCATCGATAAGAAATACCCCGGGCACGCCTATAAAGTCGCCTCGGGGTTATTAGGCCTTGGCCTGATGATGTTGGCCAAGGTGATCGTTGTCCTCGATAAAGATGTCAACATCCAGGACCCGAGCGAAGCCTGGTGGGTTGCCCTCAACAACATTGACCCGGAAAGGGACGTCCGTTTCTTTGCAGGTCCGGTTGACGTTCTCGACCATGCCTCCAGGCACTTTACCTTTGGAACCAAGATGATTATCGATGCAACACAAAAATGGCCCGAGGAAGGGTTTGACCGGGAATGGCCGGACCGCATCGAAATGGACCCTAACACCACTACCCTGGTAGACAAAAGATGGCACGAGTACGGGCTCGGTCCCCTGAAGTCCTAATTGGCCCAGCCTGCCCCCGGGCAGGTCCCTGGCCGGCCCTGGTCAAAATCAATTATCTCAAGCCCGGAACTACCACCGCACTGCCATCTAGGGGTAGTCGTTCACCGTAACAGCGTAATATTAATAAAGGCACCGGCCCCAGGGCAGACTTTGGGTGAACAGCTCAAACCCAAGAGGAGGTCCTCGGCCGTGTGCCCTTCCATTCTGTCAAACTTCCCCAGTTCCCACCGGGCCCAAGAAGCGGCAGATGCTTTGCGCTGGCGCGGTTTTCACCATGTCCAGGTAGACCGGGTTACCAGGTATCCCTGCTCTGACCCCGCCGACCCCCATTACAACAACCCCATCGCCGGTCAGGCCGGTTCCCTCACCGGCCTGACCGTGTTTTCTTCCAACCGCCAGATGGACCCAGATGCCCGGCCCATGGTAGCTGCTGACCCTTCGGTCAGTGGTATGTCCTCCCCAGGGGGCCAGGTCAGGGGCGCAGGTATCCTCCTCACCGTGGTTTGCCCCCACGAGCGGCTCCATGAAGCAGTGGAAATCATCAAGGAATACGGTGGCGAGGTTTGACCCTCGGGAGAGGGAGCCCGCCGCAGCCTACTGTTTTCTGGCCCGGTAGTTCTGGATGTACCTCTGCGCAAAGTCATCCTTGCCGGCCAAGACATCGGCAGCCAGGATGGCCTTGGTGAGGACCACATTGGTCGGGTCGCTGATGACCGCGGTCACCCCGGCCGAGATGGCCATGGCCAAAAAGGCAGCGTTAATGGTCGACCGGTCTGGAAGCCCAAAGGAGACATTGCTCGCCCCCAAAACCACATTGACCTCGAGTTCAGTGGCGATGCGGTGCACTGCCTCCAGGGTTACCGCCCCGGCTTTCGAGTCGGTCGCAACAGACATGGTAAGGGGGTCGATTATTACGTCCTCCTTGGGAATACCGATTTCTACCGACCGCTCGATGATTTTTCTCGCAATCTCAACCCTTTTCTCCACATCGGAGGGAATGCCGTCATCATCCAGGGTAAGACCGATCACCGCCGCCCCGTACTCCTTCACCATGGGGAGGATCTTTCCCAGGCTGTTCTCCTCACCGGTTACCGAGTTAACCAGCGCCTTCCCGGGATAAACCTTGAGGGCCGCCTCCATTGCTTCGGCGTTGGAGGAATCAATACAAATCGGTAGCCCTGCCGCTTGCACCGCCACCTCGATAGCTTTGGGCAGTATCCTGACCTCGTCGACCGAACCAGTCCCGACGTTAACATCGAGAACCTGAGCCCCGGCTTCCTTTTGGGCCAGGGCGTCGCGCCGCACGGTCTCAAAATCACCCCGTTCTAGTTCCTCCACGAAGGCTTTCCGGTTGGTCGGGTTAATACGTTCCCCGATCACCGTCGTCGGTAGACCGGGCCCGATCCTGTGCTCCTGCTGGTTCAGCTTTAGAACCGTCAACAATCCTTTTACCTCCTTATCGAAAAAGGAAAGTTCCCGAAAGAACAAAAAACAGCCGAGGTTACCCAGTATTTTTCAACTTCTTGAACCTTTCGATCAGTACTGGTACAACCTTCCGGTAATCAGCCACGATCCCGTAGTCGGCCACCTTGAAAATCGGGGCCCCCGGGTCATTGTTAATGGCTACAACAACCTTGGCGTCTTCAATTCCGACCACATGCTGCGTCTCGCCGGAAATACCGATCCCGATGTAAAGGTCAGGGCGGACTGTTTTTCCGCTCTGGCCGATCATCTGGTCTTCACGGGCCCAGCCCTCATCAAGAGGAGGCCTGGTGGCCCCTACGGCCGCCCCCAAAACCTGGGCCAGGTCTTCAATTAGTTTCCAACCTTCCAGGTCCCCGATCCCGGCCCCACCGGCCACCACCGTTTCAGCCTCTTCCAGGGGTTTACCTTCAGGCTCTTGAAGATAAAGCTCCACCAGCTCGGCCCTGTTTTCCACTGTCTCCAGGTCTACCTGGACTTCCCTTACAGTCCCGGTTCTGGACTCGTCTGGTGCCGGAAGCCGGAAAACACCGGGGCGAATGGTAGCCATTTGCGGCCGCCGGTCTGGACACAGAATAGAAGCCATGCCGCGAAAAGCCGGAACCACCTGGACCAGCCGGCCTTCCTCGTCAATCTCAAGCCGTGTGCAGTCCGAGGAAAGCCCTGTTTCCAGCCGGCCGGCCACGGTGGGAGCCAGGTCCCGACCGTTATAAGTAGCCCCCAGCAAGAAAACTGAAGGACGCTCCTTCTGAACCAGTTCCGTAACCACGTGAGCATACAGGTCTGTCTGATAATCCTCAAGTTTGGGCTGGTCCACCACCAGGACCTCATCAGCCCCGTAACCTATCAGGGCCTTCGCCTTGTCCTTAACATCCCTTCCCAGAACAAGGGCACTGAGTTTTTCCCCCAGCCGGTCGGCGATTTCCCGGCCCTTGCCCAAAAGCTGCAGCCCGACAGGCAGGAATTCACCTTTTTTCTGTTCGACAAAAACCCAAACCCCGCGGTAACCCTCTGTCAAGCCGAATCCTCCCTTCCTGCGTAGAGACCATGGTCTATCCTTCGTGGGGAAACGGCCTATCCTTTAACAGTTCGGTCTTGAGCATAACTTCTAACCATGACTAAAGCTCCCCAGGCTTCAGACAACCCCAGCCTCCGTCAGCTTTTTCACTAAGACATCAACAACCTCCTCAGGGTCACCTTTGATGATTTCACCGCTCCTGGTTGTCGTGGGGGTTGAGATATCACCGATGATTGTCGGCGAACCGGCTACTCCGGCACGGGAGGGGTCCATGCCCAGGTCCGCCAGGGACAAAACCTCTACCTTCTTCCCTCGAGCCCGAACGATCCCGGAAAAACTCAACCCCCTTGGACGGTTGAGTTCCCTTGAAACAGTAAGGAGAGCCGGTAATCTAACCTGCAGCTTCTTTCTACCGTCTTCAACCTTGGCTTCGACCTCCAAGAGCCCTCCCTTTTCCCGCGCTGAAGTTACGTAACTGGCATGGGGCAGCCCCAAGAACTGGGCAAGCTCCGGGCCCACCTGGGCCGTTCCGCCGTCAAAGCTCTCCGCCCCGCACAGGATAAGGTCAAAATCACCCAAGTACCTGGCCCCAGCAGCCAGCACCCTCGCCGTGGCCAGGGTGTCGGCACCAGCCATGGCCCGGTCACTCAAGAGAACCGCCCGGTCCACACCCAAAGCCAAGGCCTCGCGCAGCGGCCCTTCAGCGGCCGGTGGCCCCATACTTAAAGCTGCTACCGTCCCGCCCTTTTCTTCCTTCAGCCGGAGCGCCTCCTCGACGGCATTCCGGTCCAGCGGGTTTATCACCAGGGGAATACCCTCGCGCTTCACCGTCCCGGTTTCAGGATCAAGGGTAATTTCGTTTGCCCTCTCCGGGTCCGGTACCGCCTTTACCAATACCAGAATCTGCAAGGAACCACCTCCCGTAATCTTCATTCTTCCTTCCTGGGGCCGCAGAAGCTGTGGCAGTAAACCCTTGTCTTTACCCGACCGGGACACTCCCAGGTGAGACCGGTTATGCGCTGCGCCCGTGAGGGCCGAGGAAGCAAAGGTTAAAGAAAGGCAGGCCGGGAACCAACCTCCACCGTATTATTTCAGAGCAGCCCGCGCAATAACGATCCTCATGATCTCAGACGTCCCGGCCGACGGTATCAGGACCTGCGCATCGCGGAGATACCGCTGCGCCGCGTATTCATTCATGACCCCGTAGCCACCGTGGATGTCGCAGGTATCCTTGGCTGCCCTTGCAGCGGCTTCGGTGACAAAATACTTGGCCTGGGCCATCTCCACGTCACAGCGCTGGCCCTTGTCCCTCATGGCAGCTGCCCGGTAAGTAAGGAGCCGGGCTGCTTCAAGGTTGACAGCCATCTCTGCGATCTTCCACTGGATACCCTGCAGTTTAGCAATGGGGCGCCCGTAAAGAATTCTTTCGTTAGCAAACTTGGTAGAGCTTTCGAGACATGCCTGCAGTAGGCCGAGGGCACACCCGGCTATTCCTTCGCGACCAGTTTCACTGATGCCAGCCAGGGCAACCTTCAACCCGTCCCCCGGTTTCCCCAACATGTTTTCCTTAGGAACAACGCAGTTATCAAGGATCAGCTCGCCTGTGTCGCACCCTTTCATGCCGACCTTGTGCTCGTAACGTCCCGGGCGAAAACCTTCCATCCCCTTCTCAAGGATAAAGGTGGTAAATTCCTTTTCCCCGGTCCTGGTGAAAACAACCTGTACATCAGCCAGGTGGACATCGGTAATAAAAACCTTGCGGCCATTTAGGACATAGTGGTCCCCTTCCAACCGGGCCTCGGTCTGGCATGCCGTTGGTTCTGAACCGCCCGTGGCCTCTGTTACCGCCACCGTTGCCAGCCGCTCACCCCTGGCCAGCGCCGGCAGGTACTTCTTTTTCTGTTCTTCAGTCCCAAAAACAAGGATCGGGTCAATGCCCAGGTGGAATACCTGGAGCATCATGGCGGTGGCGACCGATACCCGGGCCACTTCTTCCAGTACAATCACCCGGGCTACATGGCCAAGGCCCAAACCCCCGTACTCCGGCGGGATGGTAACGGCTAACAGGTCCCTCTCGCCCATGCCCTTAATAATCTCTTCCGGAGTTTCATCGGTTTCCTCCATCTTCGGGACCAACGGGGCCACCACTTGTTCAGCAAACTCCCTGGCGGCCTTGCGCAACATTTCCTGCTCCTCGGTAAACTGGAACTCGACCATCTTTCCAATCTCTCCTTCTCGCCAAAATACAGTTTGTTTCCCTTACGAGAATGCCACCATCCCTGTCACCAGGGCTGCTCCTCCATGCGCCTCCTTGTTCCTCGGCCCTCCAGGCATGCAGCACAACCGGTCTCACTCCAGAGCACCCCTGGCGTACAGCTTATGAGAAACCCCGGCCCAATTTTCACCGCCCGCGGTGCCGTCCCGTAAGTGCGAGGCACCATGGGCAGCGGGTGCTCGCAATCTTCTGACAACCGTTACGAGTCTGAAAAAAAGCATCCCCCCTTTGCACCAAGGTCTTCACCGGGATTGCCCGGTGAAGACCTCTTTTCCAAGAAGAACCATACTGCATTCATCAGTATATTTCAATATTCCTTATTGAAAATCCTGCCTAGGCGACGTCAAATTTAGTGGAAAACACCTCTTTAACCCAAAAAACCTCAGGCCAGCCTCTTACCAGTGAGCCGGTCCGGCAGGTAAGCAGTAGCCCTGGCCAAGGCCCGGTCTAGAAGCTGTACCGGGTGCACAACCTCCACCTCGGCCCCTTGTAGGGACAGGCCGTTGTTGATCCGTACCATGCATCCCGGACACCCGGAAGCCACCGTCTCAGCGCCGGTCTTGATAATATTGGAGACTTTTCGCTCAGTCAGGGGTTTCGAAATCTCCGGGTAAAAGATCTGGAAGATGCCGGCTGCTCCGCAGCAGTGGTCCGCTTCCCGCATTTCGCGGAACTCAAGGCCGGGAACAGCCTCCAGGAGCTTCCGGGGTTCCTCACTGATAGCCTGGCTTCGCAGCAGGTGACAAGGGTCGTGGTAGGTGACCGTAGCCTCCAGGGACCCCACGATTTCCGACAGGTCCTCTATCCGTCGGAAAAGGAACTCGGAAATGTCAAAGACCTGGGCAGAAAACTTTTCCGCTGCAGGCAGGTACTCCTCGTCCTCCTGCAGCAGATAGGTGTAATCGTGTTTGAGGCCAGAACCACAGGTGGCACAGGAAGTAACGACAGCAGAAACATCGAGTTCCTTAAAAAGTTCGAGGTTATGGCGGACCAGGGAACGCGCTGCTTCAGCCTCTCCGTACGACATGCTTGGGAGGCCGCAGCAGTGCTGGTTCTTGGGAACGATCACGTCATAACCCAGGCTTTGGAGGACCCGTACAGTGGCTTCACCGATCTCGGGCTGGAAGTGGTTGACAAAGCACCCGTGGAAAAAGGCAACACGCCCGTTCTTGCCGCCCTCAGCTCCAGGATTGACCTCCGGCACCCTCTTGTTAAACGGCCTTGAAGCCACGGGAATCCTGGAGAGGTCAACCCCACGCACCTTGCTGAGGGGGTTCCCCGGACGCAGGAAGAAAGTCTTAGCCCAACGGAAGGCCCCCACCGAAAGTCCCATCAAGGTGCATGAAGGTAGGACCCGGCTCACGGCCATTTTCTTGACAAAGGGAAGCCCCTTCGTCCTGGCCAAGTACTCCCTGGCTGCCAGGATCAGCCGGTCTGGCCCCACCCCACTGGGACAGGCTGCACCACAGGCACGGCACTGCAGGCAGGTGTTGATCATTTCTACGAACTCGTGGGTTGCCTGCAGTTCACCCTCGGCCACCGCTAGAATCAGCCGCAGGCGTCCCCGGGCGTTCATAAACTCGCTCTTGCTCTCCTGGTACGAGGGGCAGGTCGCTTGGCAAAACCCGCATTTATTGCAGCTGTAGAGCTGGTCCACAATCCTGTCAAGAACACTCATTCCTGTTCACCCCTCGAAGCGTCCCATTTTACAATCTTGCCGGGGTTCAGGATGCCGTTGGGATCAAAGAATTCCTTAAGACGGCGGGTCATCTCCAGTTCATCCTTGGAGTAAGCCCAGGTCAGGAAGGTCCGCTTGACATACCCGACTCCGTGTTCCCCGGTCAGGGTCCCTCCCATCTCCAGGGCCGCCCGGCACATCTCTTCCTCAGCTGCGTGGACCCTCTCAACCTCCTCTTCCTTGCGCTTGTCAAACATGACCAGTGGATGCAGGTTGCCATCACCCGCATGGGCCAGAACCCCAATGGGCAGGTCGTATTTCTTGCTGATCTCGACAATTCTGGCGACGATGTCAGGAAGCCTGTTCCGAGGCACCGTGATATCCTGGAGACTGTAGGACGGGCGGACGCGGGCTACAGCACCAATTACTGTCTTCCGGGCCTTCCAGAGAATTGCCACTTCCTTCTCGTCTTTGGCCATCCGCACTTCCTTGGCGTTATTCTTTTCACAAAGTTCTAAAATGGTACCTACCTGCCGGTCAAGGGATTCCCGGAACCCGTCCACCTCAATCAGGAGCAAAGCCCCTGCATCCTTGGGAAGCCCAGCATGGGTGTAGTCCTCGGCACACTGGATCAGGAGATTGTCCATCAATTCCAGGGTAGTAGGTATGATCCCGTGGGCAATAATAGCACTGACCGTTTGGCTGGCGTCGACGACATCATCGTAAATGGCCAGCATCGTCTTCTTCGCTTCCGGTTTGGGAAGAAGCCGTACAGTGATCTCCGTGACAATACCTATGGTTCCCTCTGACCCGATGAAAAGGCGCGTGAAATCATATCCAGTGGTGTTTTTCACCGTGCGCCCGCCCGTGCGGACAATTTCACCAGTGGGCAAGACTACCTGCAACCCCAGAACATAGTCACGGGTAACCCCGTACTTCAAGCACCGCGGCCCGCCTGAACACTCAGCGATGTTGCCGCCGAGGGTGGACACAGTCCCGCTGGCGGGGTCCGGAGGATAAAAAAGGCCGTGCTCCCCAACGGCTGCGTCCAGCTCAGCCGTAATTACCCCCGGTTGAACCACGGCCACGAGGTTGTCTGTGTCGATCTCCAAGATGCGGTTCATCCGCGCGGTAGAAAGTACTACGCCTCCTTCGAGAGGGAGCACACCCCCACTTAGATTAGTCCCCGCCCCCCTCGGTACCACCGAGAATTTCTCAGCATTAGCCAGCTTGAGGATCCGGCTGATTTCCTCCGCGGTCTCTGGAAAAACTACCGCATCAGGCATGAACTCGGGAACGGTTGCGTCGTAGGAATAGGTAAGGAGTTCCTCCTTGCTCGTCTTGACGTTCTCTTTCCCAACGATTTCCTCGAGACGTTTGATGACACTGTCCTTAAGCATTTGTTCTCCTCCCTACTGCAATTTGGGTCAGCCGACCTATCCTCCCAACGAGACGCAAACCCTCAACCTCCTGTCCTAACCCTCCTCTAACACCACCTTTCCCATCAGCAAAATCACGTGGTCGCTCCGTGCACACATTACCGGGTTTCGGGCTACCGCCACTACAGCCAGATTAAGGCCTTATTTCACCATGTTTCCTGGGAGATTTTCCAATTTACTCAGCTTCCCGAAGCAAGTGATCTCTCTCTTCGGAAATATTTCGACACGTGAAAAATATACTCCTTCTGGCGAAAGAAAAACCGGCTGAAAAATCTTTACCGCTTCACTTTCTCCAGGGCAACAGGGTCGCCAGCTCCTGCTCCTGGGCCGTCAAGCCCAAAAGGAAACCAGGTGCGGAACCCACACCCACCGGGTCCACACCTGGTTATTGTCGCGTAAGGGCTTTTCCGCCTCGAACTAGGCCGGGGTCTCCTGGATCTTGTCCTCGTGGCCGGCCAGCCGAAGGAGGTTGTTCCATTTCCAGTCAACCCAACGCTGGATTTCCTTGATAATGTGCTCGTTACCCTTCCGGAAAATGTGGGCGTAACGGCCCTGGGGACGCAGGTAATCCTCAACAGGCCGCTTCTTACGCGGAATGTAGTTGAGGGTCCACTTGGTCCCGCCTTCTTCCACCTCGTAAAGGGGGTAGAAGCAGGTGTCTGTCCCAAGCCTGGCAAGCTCCACGGTCTCGGCGCTCTCAAAGCGCCAACCACGCTGGCACGGGGCCTGGACGTTGATGAATGACGGACCGTCAAACTTCAAGGCCTTTTCGACCTTGGCCATCAAGTCACGGAAGTTGTGCAGTGACGCACTGGCAGCGTAAGCACCATGCGCTGCCGCGATGGCGACCAGGTCCTTACGGTGCTCGAGCTTACCCGGAACCTTGGTTCCGGCGTAGGTGGTTGTCGTCCACGCTGCGTACGGTGTAGCACCGGAACGCTGAATACCGGTGTTCATGTAGGCCCCGTTGTCATAAACAACGTAAAGGCACCGGTGCCCGCGCTCCAGCATACCCGAGAGCGCCTGGAACCCGATATCGTAGGTCCCGCCGTCCCCACCGATAACAATGAAGTTATACTTCTTGTCTGTGTTCACTCCACGCCGTTTCATGGCCTTATCCGCAGCCTCCATCCCACTGATACAAGCTGCGGCATTTTCAAAGAGGTTATGATACCACGGAACCCTCCAGGCCGAATACGGGAAGACAGCCGAAGAGATCTCCAAGCAGCACGTGGGCTGGACAACAACCGGGTTGTCCGGAGCCGCAAACAGAACCTCCTTGGTGATGATCGGAGCAGGACAGCCGTCGCAAAGACGGTGGCCACCGGTGATGGGCAGCTTACGTGTCGTGAGTTCTTTGAGATTAGCTGGCATCTTCCCACCCCCTCAGATCGAGGTAATTGATGGAACGGTCAACCTTACCGTCAGCCGCAATTTTCTGCAGGTGTCTAAACACCCTCTCGATGCTTGTGGCCGGGACATCACGTCCGCCGATTCCTGCCACATAACTGATGGCAGGCTTGAACATCCCAGCGTCATAAAGAACATTGCGCACGTCGCTGAAGACGGCCGGTCCGGGAGCCCCGGGAGACACGGCCTTCTCCATCACAGCCAGGGCCTTGACGTTCTTGAGGGCTTCCGCCACTTCCTCGGACGGGAACGGCCGGTAGCAGCGGATCCTCAGGCACCCGGCCTTTACACCGGCTTCACGCAGCTGGTTGACAACATACCGGCTGGTACCTGCCATAGAACCTAGTGTGACAACGGCAATCTCCGCATCGTCCATCTTGTATGCGTCCAGGAGGCCATAGCTGCGCCCGAACTTCCCGCCGAACTCCTCGTCAACGGAGAGGACGACCTCTTTCGAACCCTCAAGGGCGGCCACCTGGGCGTACTTGTGTTCAAAGAAGTACTCGGGTAGGGTCAGGTTACCCTGTGACTGCGGGTTGTCTACATCCAGCATGTTGATTACAGGCTTATAAACCCCAATAAACTCCTTGACCTCCTGGTCGTCAAGGAGTTCGATGCGTTCCGCACTGTGGCTGACCACGAACCCGTCCAGCATCACCATCACAGGGAGGAGCACCTTGTGATCCTCGGCGATGCGAATCGCCTGGATAATGGTATCATATACCTCCTGTGCACTCTCACAGTAGAGCTGGATCCAGCCACAGTCTCTCGACCCGAGGGTGTCACTCTGGTCGTTGTGGATATTAATCGGCGCCGACAGGGTCCGGTTTACGTTGATCATCACAATAGGATGTCGGTTCGCCGAAGCAACATAAAGAACCTCGTGCATCAGTGCCAGGCCCTGGGATGCTGTACAAGTCATGACCCTAGCACCGGCAGCCGAAGCCCCGCAACATGCACTTGCCGCACTGTGTTCACTTTCCACGAGAACGAATTCGGTATTGACAGCACCGTCGGCAACGTACTCAGCAAACCTCTCGACGATTTCGGTTTGCGGGGTGATGGGGTATGCGGCAACAACATCGGGGTCAATCTGCCGCATCGCCTCACCGGCGGCACCGTCACCGGTTAAGCCTATCAGTTTCCTGGGCATGCTTCTTTTCCTCCTTCCTTGTGTTCATGAAACCTGTCCCATCAGTCAGCGGCATCGTACTGCCCGCCTGGTTCCATGCGCAGGGCGCCCCTCTTGGCCGCGGGACATTCTCTGGCGCAAATACCGCAGCCCTTGCAGAGGTACTTATTGATACCAACTACCTTTTTGTCCTCCACCAGGATGGCACATTCCGGGCAGAACAGCCAGCAGAGCATACAGTTCGTGCAGGCCTCAGCATTGAAGATAGGTCGCTTGGTCCTCCAGCTGCCTGTCTCGTAATCCTCGGAACCCTCGGAAAGGATAGTACCTCCCATGGGAATCTCTTGCCAGGTGAAAAGCTTTTTCTTGTCGAGTTTCCGAATGGCACTCATTAGGAAGCTTGCACCTCCTCGTACGCCCTCTTCACGGCCCTGAGGTTACCCTGAACCAGCTTCTCGACGTTTCCTCTACCCTTGAACCGTTCCGTCAGGCTTACCTCGAATTCGGCCAGGATATTGTCAAGGGCTATCATCCCCAGGCACTTGGCCAGGGCACCAACCATCGGTGTATTGGGGATTGGACGGCCCAGCTCCTCGGTGGAAATCTTGGTAGCATCAATGGTATGAACTTTATACATTCCCAGGTCGATTCCAGCTTCCTTGGCCAGGTCAGCCGGGCTCCCCGGATAATTGACGATGAGAACACCGCCCTTTTTCAGACCACTCGTGACGTCAACAACACTCAAGAGGGTTGGGTCAAGAACGACCACCACGTCAGGCTCGTTGATGGCACACCGCAGGTCAATGGGTTCTTCACTGAGTCTGGTATAGGCCACGATGGGAGCACCCATTCTTTCGGTACCAAACTGCGGGACCGCCTGAAAATACAGGTTATCGCGCAGAGCAGAGGCAGCCAGGAAGCGAGAGGCGATAACCGCACCCTGCCCACCCCGGGCATGCCAGCGGATCTCTACTATTTTACCATTCGGCATAAGTTTTTCCTCCTTTCCCACTAAGTGCGCAATCCAGAAGGAGACAGCAGGTGCTGACTATAAGCTGCCGATCCTGGCGCAACCACCTCCCTCTCTGATATGTAACCCTAGCTGTTCTTACTGTCCCAGTCTGTCTCCCACCTGAAGACTCTTGGCCTTGATGAAGTCGGCAGCCGGGATTTTTGCTTTCTCCGATTCAGGGAGCTGGACCCGCTCGGCCTTGATGGCACCATCAGCCGTAGCGATGATGAAACCGTCGTCCTCCAGGGCAACGACTTCCCCGGGAGACTTGCCCGCCGCGCCTTCTACAGGTCGGCCCTCCCAGATCTTCAGCTTCTCGCCTTTGTACCATGTAGTTGCACCCGGTACCGGGTTACTACCACGGATGAGGTCATAAACCTTCTGGGTTGGCCGGTTCCAGTCAATAATGACATCCTTTTCCTTAATAACCGGTTGGAAGGATGCTTGGGATTCATCCTGCGGCACACGGGAAGCCTTTCCTTCGCGGATCAACCTGACGGCCTCGGGAACCATCTTGACGCCTAGTGGATAAAGCTTTTCAAAGTACAGGCTTTTCACAGTATCATCAGGATCAATGGGGACTTTTTCCTGGATAATGATATCCCCGGTATCGACCCCTTCGTCGATGTAATGAATTGTCACCCCAGTCTCCTTCTCACCATTGATAATGGCCCAGTTCATGGCAGTTCCGCCCCTGTACTTGGGCAGCAGCGAGGGGTGATAATTAATGCCACCGTGTTTGGCCAAGTTAATGACCTCAACCGGTACAAAATCGGTGACAAAGGCCAGCACCAGCAGGTCGGGCTGCAAATCCTTCACCCAATCGTAAACCTCGGGATTACGAAGACGGGTGGGTTGCAGAAGAGGAATCCCCTTCTCCTCGGCATAGACCTTGACCGGGTTAGGTTTTTTCCCAGGCCTGTCAGGGACGGTAATAGCCCCAACGACTTCTTCTCCTTGTTCGACTAGTGCTTTCAAGCAATCAGCACCGAAAGGAGCCTGACCAAGAAAGACAATCCGCATCTTAAATTGATCCCTCCGTTCCGTCGGTAATTGTACCACCCGATCCTTTACGCATTGTAAAAATTGACTTTCAAAATGACGACCATATTCACTATTCCCCGCGGAAAACAAAACTCCTTCCTTGCCCTTCAATTTTTTTACCTAAGCACCAAGTTGGAGCGGCATCTTCAACACAGCCAAGCCGTCCACCAAAATCCGGGGACCATCACTCCCGCCAGAAAGACCGGTGCTGCACTTTCCTTGGATCCCGACTATCCCACAAGGCTTTTTGCAACATCCACAGCGCTGCTGGCATCCTCTGCATAACCGTCAGCCCCGATCTGGTCAGCGTACTTCTGGGTAACGGGCGCCCCGCCAACCAAAACCTTAATCTGATCCCTGAGACCAGCCTTCTCCAAGGCCTCGATGGTTTTCCCCATGGCCGGCATGGTGGTGGTCAGAAGCGAGGAAATGCCGATACAGTGCGGCTTGTGCTTTTGCACTGCCTTCACAAAGACCTCTGGTGAGATATCAACCCCGAGGTCGATGACCTCGAAACCGGCCCCTTCAAGCATCATCCTGACCAGGTTTTTGCCGATATCGTGAAGGTCTCCCTTGGCAGAACCTAAAATAATCTTACCCTCCGGTTCACTCTGGCCGTGAACCAGGTATGGCTTCAAAACCTCCATCCCGCCGTGCATGGCCCGGGCAGCAATCAAAACCTCTGGGACAAAGATCTCGCGCCTTTTAAATCTTCCCCCAATAACGTCCATTCCATTGATCAGACCGTTCTTGATAATCTCGTTGGGGACAAACCCTTCCTCCAGGGCGGTTTGGGTCAATTTCTTGACTTCTTCGGTGTCTCCCGCAATAAGTGCCTCCGATAATTTACCAAGGGTGGTCATCAAATCGCCTCCTTGTGGTGGTGGGTTACCTTCTCGAGACGGTCATTGTGCCAACCTGAAATTATGCCTGCCGGGAAGCATATTCGTCGGCTGCTTCGGTGATCGCCTTCAGGTTAGCAATGGGCGTGGTTAAAGGAACAGCACACTCAGGAGCCAAGATGTTGACCCCGGCCTCGATGGCCCTCATGGCTTCTGCCCTGACATCTTCCGGTGTTCCGAAGAGCAGGGTTTCCGGATTGTTGATGTTCCCTACCAAGGACATCTTACCCCGCACCTCTTGAACCGCCTTCACGTGATCAACCTTTGATTCAAAATGGAAACAATCAAAACCGGCCTCTATGAAGTACTGGAGCCGGTCGCCAGTATCTCCACAGATGTGAAGGATGGTGGGACAACCGATCCGGGCGATCATCTCCTGGTGCACAGGCATCAAGAAATCGCGGTAGGTTTCCGGGGCCACCAGGTCACCGGTAGCATGGTCGGCAATGGTCACCACATCCGCCCCAGCCTGCATCTGGGCCCGCGCAAACTTGATGGATACCTCCTTGAAAATATCCAGGTACCTCCGCACGGTGTCAGGGGAATCGATCAACATCATCAGGAATTTTTCCACCCCGATCATGTGGTATGCGATGGTCCACGGCCCCATGACCTTCCCCAAGACAGCCACATGGTCTCCGTATTCCTTGCGCAGCATGGAGATAGAATCAATAACCACCTTCAGGGATGGTTTTTCCAGGATATTCTCAGGAACATCCACCTCGTCCGGCGCTGGGCTCGGGTGGCTTCTCATGGACGGCATCATGTCGGGTCCACCCCAGTCCACTTCGCAACCAAGGGCAGCTGCTTCCTGCTGGACGCTGAAGTAGGGTGTTACCGTGTCATATCCCAGGACCTCGTGGGCAGTAGAAGCCAGTTCGGCCATCAGTTCGGCGTCGAGGTGGGCATCGGGAAAATAGATACCCACCTTCTGCATCATTTCCACGCTGACCACCGAGGTGGGATTGCCAACTGGAACCCTCGTCCCCGTCCTGCCCTCAAAAAGGGCCGACAAGAATCTTCGTTTTGGAGATAGTTCAAACTTCCTCTTACCGTTCTCCTGAGCACTCAACTCTCCGACACCCCTTCCTCAACCATTTTCCAATATTGCACCTTTGAACTCCGTGCTTATAAATTCGACGCGGGGTTGATGATGCCTTCCCAGGGCAAAAAAATCACCGGGGAAGCAGGCATTCAGCTCCCTCCCCGGAGGATTCCCAGGCGGTCATACCAGGCCCAAAAAATGGAAGGCCGCAGCCAGAACCATGAAGATAGCCAGGGCAAGAAGGCATTTAAACAAAAATTCCCCTACCATATCTTGACCGCTCCTTTCTTTTTCCTGACTGAAAATATCCTTCCCGCTAGAAAATTGGAGCATGAGAACCGGATCAGTCAATTCTTAGTGTTGGTGCTGGCAGATACCGGTATGGGCAGAAAAAGGAAAAACCGCTCCCAAAAAGCGGGAGAAGAAGGCCCAGCAGCCTTCTTCTCCCTTTTTACCGGATTGACCCGATTCTGCCTTGACTATACCAGGCCGAGCTTGGACGGGATGTCGGCAATGAGCTTCATGGAGAAGTAGCCGAAGAAAGCCACTGCCCAGAGCATGACCAAGTACCTGGCCGCGCTCGGACCAAGGCTCTTGGGCAGAATCCTGGTGTTGATCCACAGCAGGTGAGTGCTGTAGAGGAACATCACGATCCCGTTCAGGGACGCACCGATAACCAGCAGGGTGACCGGCTGGCTCAGTCCGGCACCGAGAATGATCACACCACAAGTAATCTGGAACCAGAGGACGGTGTAGAAGAGCTTGCTCACGGTCCACTTCTCGTTGTGACGCAGCCAGTTGGTCTTGATGATGTCAGAGCAGAGACGGGCGCACATCTCCAGGATACCCAGGTTCGTGGACATCAGGGCACCCCAAACCGCCAGCCACCACATGACCCGGAACCAGGACCCCAGCATCTGCTCCATGACCAAGCCTTCCTGCTTGATGAAGTCCATACCCTCGCCAAGGTCC